>JANLWZ010000117.1:0-2865 GCA_031364865.1 Elusimicrobiota bacterium | reverse complement strand
GAAGGTCCCGCTCTTCATTTTTGGCAATGATATACGCGCTGATCTGGGGCATGATCGACGGAAATTATAGGAGATTAAACGCTTTGGAGGGCTTCCTGATACACCCGGAAGGTTTTCTCGACAAACCGGTCCATCGCGAAGTCGCTCATGACACGAGAGAGTCCTTGAGCACCCATCGATTTTGCTTTTTCCGGATCATGGAGGAGACGCGCTATGGAAGACGCCAGAGACGATGCTTCTTTGGGCTCGGCCAGATAACCCGTCACACTATCCACCACCAGTTCGGGCAGACACCCAACGCGCGTGGCGACAACGGGTCGACCGGCGCTCATCCATTCAAGTGCCGCACGCGAGACGGCCTCACTGCCCGTAGAAGCGACGACGCCGATCGAACATCCGGACAGGAAACCAGGAATATCTTTCTGAAAACCCAGGAACTGAATCCGTTCTTCAATGCGCAGGCGCTGAGCGATATTTTGCAGCTCACGCACTTTGATGTTTTCTTCCTGACCAGCCACTTTCAGCGTCAGGCTCGGATAGGTCGACACGAGAAGCGCGAGCGCCTCAAGGAGATAGCGGTGGCCTTTGACCGGATCCAGCCGGGCGACAATACCGAGCACGGGCGCCTTCGGGAAAGGCGCGGGGCTCGAACGCTCCACCTCAATGCCCTGGTAGATGGTGACGACTTTCTGCGGATCCATCTTCAAATCCCGGACAAAAGAGTCACGTATATAGTCCGCCGCGCTGATGATGCGCGGCGTCTTTGCAAAGAGAAGCCGGCTGCCCGGTCTAGCTTTCACGATTCTGGCGTCGGAGCGCGTGCGCACCACGGCTGCTTTCTGCCCTAGCGTTGCCGCGACCGCAAGGCTGTGCGAACTGCCTGTATGCGCGTTCAGGATGTCGATCTGGTGTTCGCGGACAATACGTCTGAGCGCTGAGAGATTGCGAAATTTGACGAGCGGCAGGGTTTTCAGCCCGAGTTTGTGGGCTTTGTGCCAGGGTTTTTCCCCTGGCAAGGCCGAAACAAACACCTTATGGCCATTCTTCTTCTGGGCCTGGGCCAGAACGAGCGCATAATGCGCGAGCCCTGAATCCCACGGAACGTCAACTAAGTGCAGTATTTTCATAGCGTTTGGCGAGTTGTGATTTCATGGCTTCAAAGACTTCCTGAGGCGTAATGTCTTTCATGCAGTGGAAATGGCCGAGGGGGCACCGGTTCGCGCCGTGGAGACTGCAGGGGCGGCAGGAAAGATCTTTCTCAAGGACGATATGTCCTGTCCCGTAAGGAAAAAATCCCAGTTCTTTCGTCGTAGGGCCGAAGAGAGCCACCGTCGGCACCCGCGCCGCGACCGCGAGATGCATCGGTCCGGAGTCATTCGTAAGAAAAGCCTGACACCGTGAAATGACGGCAATGAGCTCTTTCAGATTGGTCTTGCCGATCCAGTTGAGCGGTTTCTGCTTCATGGCCGAAAGAATCTCACGCATGAGCCCTTCATCCTTAGCGCCTCCGACAAAAACGACCTTGGCTTTGAGCTCCCCGATCAGTCGATCAGCCACCGCCGCGAAACCCTCGGGCAGCCACCGCTTCGTCGCCCACACCGAACCCGCATGGATGCCAATGAGTGTATCCATCGGTGCAATCTGACTCTCGGCTAAGCGCGCAGTGATTTTCTGCACGATCTCCGGTTCCGCTTTGATCCAGAGGTCACGGCTCGCAAGTTCTACGCCAAAGACATTCAAAAGGGCAAGGTTGCGCTCCACGTCATGAACACCCCAGCGAAAAGGAACGATATCGGTCAGCAGAAATCGTCCCTGACTTGCCGAGAAACCGACACGCCTGGGAATCCCGGCGAGAAAAGCGATCAGCGCACTCGTGACGGAGCGATGCGGGATGATGGCCAGCGCGATATGACGGGCCTTGATCTGTTGTATGAGTTTCCATTTGGCCAGCCACGAACGTTCTTTGCCGCGTTTATCCAGAAGGATGATTTCGGGTGACGCTTTGCTGGAGGAAAAGATGTCCTGAACTTCCGGTGTACAAAGTACCACCAGCCGGCTTTTGGGAAATTTCTCCTTCAAAACATCGAGCAGCGGGGTGGTGAGAACGGCGTCACCCAAAAATGCGGTCTGGATGATGAGGATTTCGTCCGGCACAGCAGAAAGCGAAACGGCAGGCACGTCTTCAAACTTCATGAGCGCTTCCATGTAGCGTTCGAGCGTGTGGTCCTGAAGCGATTCGCGGCCCAGTCGCCACCGTACGTACAAACGTCTCGCCAGAGCCGCCTTGCTGTACCGAACGACGCGACGTGCCCCAGAAAATGCCGAGATCAAGCGCGACCGAACATTCGCATGCAAATCCAGCACACCGTCAAAACCTGCCTGGCGGATTTTAACGCAGAGAGCGACAAGCGTCCCGCCTTTCTTCAGCGTGATCACTTCATTGAGCGAGCCTTCTTCACGGAGGAGATCGGCAAATTCTTCTTTGACGAGGATACTGATGTGCGCCTGCGGATGATGCGCCCTCAAGCGCTTCAGGATCGGCAGCGTGAGCACGATATCACCCAGCGATGAGAGTCGGATGACGAGAATTTTACGCATGGACAAGACCCTTGAGAAGGACGAGCGTCTTTGCGGTCGCGCCCTGCCGGCTGAGAACCGCCTGACGCGCCTGACGTCCCATGTGTTGGCACTGCGCCTCATTTTTTAAAAGTTCCGTCAGGCATTGTTCCAGTTCAGGAAGCGTGACTTGAGATCCTCCGCCCTGCTGGACAATCACTTCAGCGATGCCATGAAAGTTTTCCATCGATGGCCCGAACACAACGGGAATCCCTAAGGCCGCAGGTTCGATTGGATTTTGTCCGCCTT
>JANLWZ010000033.1:0-3845 GCA_031364865.1 Elusimicrobiota bacterium | reverse complement strand
GGCATAGAGCGCGAGCGCAAAAAGGGCAATGAGTGGAATGGCCACCAGCGGGCGCAGCGCAAGAGAGAGGTAGGACTTTTGAAACAGATAGGCCCAAGCCGCGCAGCAGAGAAACAGCCCTCCGAGATGGATTCGCACTTTGATCATTTTTGAAAAGAGGCGATCGTCCTCTCCAGTCCTTCTTCCAGCGGCGTTGTCGATCGCCATTTCAGCAGCCGCCAGGCTTTGCTCGGGTCCCCATAGAGTGCGGATTCACCGGCTCGGTACGGCAAAGCGCCTTTCCGAAGTTTGATGCGCGTCCCTGTACGTTGAACAATTTTCTCTGCTACGGACAAGAGGGTATGAGGCTTGCCCGAACAGATGTTGATAGTTTGCCCCACCGCACGCGGACTTTGGGCGGCCAGGAGATACGCTGAGACCGTATCGCTTACAAAATTGAAATCGCGCAGCTGCTTTCCAGCCGTCATGTCGAAATCTTTTCCCTGCAGACAATGGCGGATCAGGGAAGGGATGAACATTTCGTCATTCTGCCAGGGGCCGTACGTTAGAAAAAGACGCAGCGTGGTGATCGGAAGTCCGAAGGTGGCCGAAAGCATCTCCGCATAATGTGTGGAAGCCGTTTTTGAGGCCGAGTAAGGAGAAACGGGCGCTTCACGGGCGTTTTCTTTGAGGGGCGGCCGTCCCTGGCCGTATTCTTCCGAACTTCCGGTATTGATAATGGAGCGTACCCGCACTTTTGAGGCAAGAAGGGCATCCCACAAATTCACGGAGGTCGTTAGATTCTGGAGGCTCGGTCCAAGTGCAAGGCGGCTGCGTTCGGGATTTCTAAAGGATGCCAGGTGAAAGATAACATCAGGTTTTGAGGATTTGAGAGCCGCTGTGATGGCAGATTTGTCTGTGAGATCGATCCGCTGGTGCCGGAGCGATGGATGCTGCAAATCCTGCAAGCGCCAGCCACCGTGTCGTTTTCTAGACCAGGCGAAGACGGTGTAGTGGTCGCTCAAAAGCGCACGGACCAGATGTGATCCAATAAAACCTGAGGCGCCCGTGACGAGGGCTTTCATTCCCAGAGATGCCAGGGTGCTTTGCCGCTATCCCAGAGGGTGTTGAGAAGGATCACGTCGCGGCTCGTATCCATGCATTGCCAGAACTTGGGGTGCTTGTACACCATCAGCTGTCGATCTCCCGCCAAATCTTCGAGCGGCGCGCCCTCCAGCACGCAATCTTCTTTATCCTTCAGGTAATGAAACACGCGTCGGTCCAGGACAAAGAACCCACCATTAATCAATCCGCCGGAAGAGTGCGTCTGCGGTTTTTCGCTGAACTGTACGACCTGGTTCTGCTTCGTGATGAGCTCGCCGAAGCGGGAAGGCGGCTGAACGCCGGTGATGGTCGCGATCTTTTTATGGGACTTGTGAAAGTCCAGCAGCGCTTTCAGATTGATGTTGGCCACCCCGTCTCCATACGTGAGAAAGAAAGTGTCGGTATCGATATATTTCTGCACGCGCTTGAGACGAGCGCCCGTCATGGTGTGAAGACCCGTTTCCACAAACGTAATGCGCCAATTCTTTTCGCCAGACGTGCCATGCACTTTGATCTTCTTGCTCGATTTCATGTCGAGGGTAATATCGTTGTTCATAATTTCGTAGTTCACAAAATAATCTTTGATGATGTCGCCCTTGTAGCCAAGACAGATCACGAAATCGTTGAAACCGTAATGACTAAAGATCTTCATGATGTGCCAGAGAATAGGGCGGTTGCCGATATTGACCATGGGCTTCGGGCGAAACTCGGTTTCTTCGCGCAGCCGGGTTCCCAGCCCTCCGGCAAGGATGACGACCTTAGGCGGCTTTGATTGCACTTTTGGCATGCTGGGATTCCTTCGATTTGATGTCGCTGCGAAGCGTCATGAGATAAGCAAGAGCCTTGCCTATGGCTTGCGGGAGTTTCCAGAAGGCGTGAATGCTCTGGCCGCCCTCTCGCGCGAAATGCTTCACGATCACTTCGGAGACCGGCCAATGCTGTAGAACGGCGTGAGCCCAGAGTTCGGGACCAAAAAAGTTCACGGGATAGGCGGTTCGAATCGCTTTAGCGACCTCCAGCGTCACAACGCGGTATCCGCAGTTGATGTCATGGAACGGCCAGGCCAGAAGAATCTTCGATACGAAATTTAAGAAGTAGGAAATAACAATGCGCAGAAATGGGTCGTTGCGATGCTGGCGCCAGCCGAAGACAACTTTTTTCCCACTTTTCAACTGGGTGTGCATCGCCGGCAGGTCTTCCAAGGTCAGCTGTCCGTCGCCGTCCAGAACGGCGACGATCTCACCTTGCGCCTCGCGAAAAGCGGTCAGGTTCGAGGCGGCATAACCCAGATTAGTCGCATGTCGGATGAGACGCACCTGCCCATGCTTCTGAGAAATAGCTTGTACGATCTTTGGCGTGTTGTCGGTGCTGGCGTTATCGATGACGAGAACTTCGTAGGGATGATATTCGGGATAGGCGCTCAGCCAGCGAATGGCATCCTCGAGCGTCTTGCCCAGGACAGCCTCCTCATTAAGAGTCGGAAAAACGATGGTGACGACTGGTTTCAAGCACAACCCCGCTTCAGTTGATTGAGAACATCACGTCCTGCGCGATAACCGCTTTCATACGACTCATCCGTCCATAAGTATGCCCATTCACCGTATCGCCCGCAAGGGAATATGTTGTGGGCATGCAGGTAACGATGGATCGCATGGACGGCCTTTTTCCTGGCGTGATTAAAGATGACATTGGCATAGTGGATATCCTGGTAACCCACGAGTGCGATGTCGGAGTCTTTCGCAATGAGCTTTACCTTTTTCAGGGCGACGAGAGTCTTTTGAACGGCTGTTTCGTAGCTGGCCAGAGGCTTTTGGCGTGAATGAACAACTTCCGCCTGCAGGCTCCAATGACCCTTCGGTGCATTGCCGGGAGAAAGACGAGAAGGAAAGCTCACCCGCGAAAATGGAATATCTTCGTCGTAGAAATAAATCCAGTAGGCTTCTTCTTTTAGAGTTCCACGCAGCCCTACATTCACCAGCAGATGCGATGTCCATTCCAGCGAAGCGGCGTGTTGACGAATGGCCTTCGGCACATCGGTGCTCATGCCGATGAGCAGAGGCAGCGGCAGGCTCGACACCAGGTAATCGTACGGCACGGAATCACCGTGATTAAAATGGAGAATCTTTCTGGCCGTATCAATCTTGTGAAGCTGGTGTTCATAGCGAATCGGTAAACGGTGCGGCAGAAGACCTTTAAGAAATGAAGCGAAGCCTCCGGTTTTAGGGTAGCGAAACTTCATGATGTAGTTGAAGTTTTCCTGCGTCTCTTGAACAGCACCCGAGAGCACTTGATCCGCCGACGGTGCATGGATGCGGGGACCCACCCAATCGGTCGTCAATTCTTCGAGCTCTTTGGTCCAATATTTGCGCGTATAAAGCCGGACGAAGTCTTCTGAAAAACGCTTACCGAAATGCCGATAGCACCAATCACGGTAATTCTTGGGCGGCTGTTGGTAAAGCGCCGGGGCGGTGAGCAGATCAATCAGGCACTTTTCCTTCAAATCCATGGGTAACGGATAGAGGTGACATTGCGCGGGGTGCTGAAGACGCGTGCCGCGGAAATAGTTTACGGCTAATCCAGGGTGTTCCAGGAATTGGCCTTTTACGGAATCGGCAAAAAGCCGGCGGATGCGTTCGTTTTTTGTGAAAGAAAGATGCGGCCCCTCGTCAAACGTGAACTGTCCCCGGCGATGCGAGGAGGCATGGCCACCGGGATAAGATTTGCTTTCGTAAAGGGTAGCGCGGGTATGGCTGAGTGCCTTC
>JANLWZ010000030.1:0-13192 GCA_031364865.1 Elusimicrobiota bacterium | reverse complement strand
GCCCCATCCCGTCAGACCATGGTTGTAAATCAATACTACAGGAAGCGCGTTGGCTGAATTTTTGATGTAGTTCGTCATGTCTCGCGCAATCAGCGAGGCATCCTGCCAGTTGGGAAGGATCGTGACTTCGGCCGTTTGTTCTTCGCCCACGCCGACCCCTTTCATCATTTCAAACCACTCCACAAGAATCGTCCTTTTTTCTTTGGGATGCCCGTGCATACTGGAAATAAGCGTGGAATAAAGCGGATGCACATGGAACACGGCCTTCGCGCCAGGGACGGCTTTATAAATGGCCTGATGGATCAGCGTTTCAGAAGAGGGAACGAGTCCCCTCGGGTGTGCCGGCATCGTTTTTCCGTCGGTAACGGTCAACAGATCTTTTTCCGAGATGTGTCCTTTGTTCACGCCGGAGGGGGTCATGGCAATCGTGAGCGGATCGCTCGTCAGCCGGAGTGACAGGTTGCCGGAAGTGCCCCACATCCATTGCCGTTCGTAAAATTGTTTGCCGATATCCAGAAGCACCTGGGTATCGATCGGTGCCGCCTGTGATTTTGATTTCATATTAACCCTTTCCCCAAAGTCGTAAGGCTTCTGTCAGTTCTGGAAATTCTCTTTGCGATACGCCGCCCAGATTGCCGCGTTTAAGGGACCAGTCGATCGCCTGAAGAAAAGCTTTGACGCCGGCGCGCGCGCCTTTCGGATGGCCGTGCACGCCGCCGCCGGCATTCACAATCACTTCCTTGCCATAGTCCTGCAGGATCTTCGGGACAAGGCCCGGATGAATGCCCGCCGAAGGTACGGGAAAACATTTCGGTAGGCCGCCCATCGACCACGTCAAAGCCTCTTTAATCGACCGTGTTTCTTCAAACGGCAGAGACACGGTCCCATAGCTCGACGGAAATAAAACGATATCGGCGCCGGCCACGCGCATGAGGGAACCCAGGACGACCGCATATTTGATGCCTGTGTCTTGCGAACCTGAAAATGCACCTGCCAGCGCCGGATGCGCCATGATCGGAATTCCCACATCGCGAAGTTCTTCTAAAACTCCGTAGCCATAACTCAGTACGTTCAATAAAAAACACGTCGCGCCCTTTTTGGCTAAGGCTCTGGCCTTGGCCACAATTTTGCTGACGGGTCCCGTAAGGTTCACCGCGTACAGTGTGAGGTTTCCCGTTTCCTTTTTCGCTCGCTCGGCAGCAGACAAGCAGGCCTCGAGCCTCTCCTCGACAGGACATAGGGGTAGATCCGGGAGAATCTCATCATCTTTCACAAGATGGGCTCCTCCCGCTGCAAGTTCGAAAAATTTATCGCCAAGCTCTTTGGGCGTGAGTCCTACGCAGGGTTTAAAGATGGCCATGACCAGTGGTTTATCAGGTTCGCCCACTCTCTGGCGGATGCCGGGAATACCATACTGGGGACCTTTGCCCTCCAGGTACCGATCGGGAAATTGAATACTCTCGAGCCGAATCATGCCATCCATGCTGATTTTGCCGAAGATCATCGTGAGCAGCGATGGAATATCGTCTTCGGTATTGGCGGCGGGAAAGCCAACGGTCAAATGGTATTCGTAGGGCCTGCCGGCGATATGCGTTTTCTCATCGATGCCGAGAACGACGCCTGTGTGTTTTGCGAGTTTCTTTTTGCCTGACATTTCGGTAGGGGTCCACGTATCCGTGGTCTGGCCAAGCGCAATATCGCGCGCTTTCTTCTCGGGATCAACCAGTTTTGGAGATTGCACCTTATAGGTGACCTGGATGAGATCAGGTCGGGGCGTATAAGTGGCTGTCATGGGCCCGTATTGTAGGATATTGCGGTGAAACGCATTTTTCCCGGTTTTGTCGTCCATCGCTGGTGCCCACTCCCTGATCGAACAAGCATGATTCCCATCGGAAAATCGCGCGATGGCAGCCTCCGGCACCTGGCGCGGCCCGAAACCGTTACGGCGTTTCAGAAGATGTCTCTCGCGGCCGAAAAGGAGGGCGTCCATCTCCACGTGATCTGGGCCTTTCGCGATCCCGATCTGCAAAAAGTCCAGTTTGCCGAAGCCAAACAGAAACACGGCGCCCGGAACGGCATCCAATGGCTCGCGCCGCCAGGCTTTTCCGAACATCAGACCGGCTGGGTCCTCGATCTTGGTGATCAGCAGGATGGGGAAGCGGACGACAATCCGCTGTTTGAGCGCACCAAAGCTTATGCGTGGCTGAAGAAAAACGCGTCGCAGTACTCCTTTGAGCTTTCCTTCCCGCCCAACAACTGGCAGGGCGTCAGTTTCGAACCTTGGCACTGGCGCTTTACAGGAACTGAAGAGAGCCTTCGAGTGTTCCACCCTACAGGACTGGCGTGTCTGTGGGTCTGGGGTCGAAGTGTCGTTGAAGCGCTCCGTTGGTGGATGCGCCCGTCGTAATTGAGCTAGAATAGGTGCAAATCATACGAGAGGACAATTAAAAAACCATGAATAACCAATATGCCCACCCTGAAGTGCTTGTCGAAACAGACTGGGTGGCGTCCCACGCGAAAGATCCGGGAGTGCGGTTGCTGGAAGTTGATGTCGATACCAGCGCCTACGATCAGGGCCATATCGCCGGTTCGGTAGGCTGGAATTGGCAGACCCAGCTGCAGGATCAGCTCCGCAGAACACTCGTCTCCAAACCACATTTTGAAGCCCTGTGCAGCGAGTCCGGCATCACGCCGGAGACCACCGTCATTATCTACGGAGACAACAACAACTGGTTTGCAGCCTGGGCGCTCTGGCAGTTCAATTATTACGGCCATAAAAACGTGAAACTCATGAACGGCGGCCGCAAAAAATGGGTGCTGGAAAACCGACCACTGGCGTCAGAAAAAACGCAGCCCCAAAAGACTAATTACCATGCCAAAGAGCCTGACAATTCGATCCGCGCCTTCCGCGATCAGGTCATGAGCACGCTGACACAGCCGGACAAATACAATCTTGTCGATGTTCGTTCCGTCGATGAATTCACCGGGAAAATCATTGCGCCTCCAGGCATGAGCGAAACCGCGCAGCGTGGCGGCCATATCCCCGGCGCGCAAAGTATTCCCTGGGTGCAGGCCGTGAAAGAAGACGGCAGCTTTAAGTCGGCCGACGAACTCAAAACGCTTTATCAAAGCAAAGGCATCGTGCCGAACAAGGAAACGATCGCCTATTGCCGCATCGGCGAACTCTCCAGCCACACCTGGTTTGTCCTCAAGTACCTCCTCGGCTACAAAGAGGTGAGGAACTATGACGGCTCCTGGACCGAGTGGGGAAATCTTGTGGACGCGCCCATCGAAAAGTCCGCCGGCGTCAACCCGCCCGTCGAAGTGTGCAAATAAGGTGATGACGACCACGCGCGAATTCGGGATCTGGCAGTCCGAACGCAGCTATCGCTATAAAGAAGAAGCGATCTACAACCACGCGCCGGAAAACCCCGGGATCTACGAGATGGTCACGTTTGACGGCGCTCAGAACGCCAAGGTTGTTTACGCAGGATGGGCCAAAGACATGACGATCTTTGACGCGCTTTTCGAGCATTGGAAGGGCGAGCGAAAACCAGCCGTTCAGGACCTGTTGGTTAAATACCCGAATCTTTATTTCAGTTTTGTCGTGGACTCCGACGCGAAAACACCCGAGGACATGCAGGATTTGTTCTATGCCATGGTACAGGCGGACAAGCCAGAGCTGCTCAACGCCACCGACGTAAAACCTACCGGACGCTACTCCAGTATTACCGTCAAAGATAAGTCGATTCTTTAAGATTCAGCGCTTATGCGCCGATGATGTTATAGCCGGCGTCTACGTAAAGGACTTCTCCGGTCATACCGCGTGAGAGAGGACTGGCGAGGTATAAAGCTGTGTCGGCGACTTCACCGATTTCTGTAGCGCGTTTCAGAGGTGCTTTTGTTTCAATCGTTTTCAGTAATGTGCTAAAGCCGCTGATGCCGCGCGCGGCGAGGGTGTTGATGGGCCCCGCCGAAATCGCGTTGACGCGAATCTTTTTCTCACCTAATTCTGCGGCCAGATATTTGACGCTGCACTCCAGGCCAGCTTTGGCCACACCCATCACGTTGTAATTCGGAATAACGCGTTTGCCGCCTAGATAAGAAAGCGTGATGATCGATCCGCCCTGTGTCATCAGAGGTGCCGCGGCATGGGATAGTGCGATCAGAGAGTAAACGCTGACGTCCATCGCGATGCGGAAGCCTTCGCGGGACGTTTTCGCGAAGGAGCCTTCCAGTTCTTCCTTCTTGGCAAAAGCGATAGCGTGTACGAGCCCATCGATGGTGCCAAACTCGTGTTTGATCTTGGAAAAAACAGCGGCAATCTGATCATCCTGCGTCACATCGCACGGAAGAACAAGCGGGTGATGGGGAAGCGATGCCGCGAGAGAGCGCACTTTGTCTTCGGTACGTTCATCGATGTACGTCAACACGACTTGCGCGCCTGCCTGGGACAGCGACTGTGTGATGGCCCAGGCGATGCTCCACTTGTTGGCCACGCCGAACACTGCGATCTTTTTTCCCTTCATGAGATGCGTGTGCTCAACGTGCATATGGGATTTTTCTGCTTCGAGTGTTGTCATTTTAAATAGTTCAAATAAACGCGAATGCCGACGATGCCGTCAATATCGAGCCCGATGTCCGGGACCAGCTCCACCACAGGCGCTAATTCTACGAAAAGTTCAATAGGATCTGACGACGGAAGATAAGACGCGCCGAAGGGAAGCCGTGCGCCCAGTTGATTGTCATCCCCCAGAAGGGTACGTGCTCCGAGGCCGACATAAAAAGGAAGCCGGCCATTGCTGATATCGAAACTGGAGAAAGTGTGCCAGAGCATATCGGCGTGCATGTCAAAGTTGTGGTTGAAGTGGTAACCCATGGCCGCGTCAACGGCAACGGAGGAACTCGTCCAATATTTGGCGGTGACGCCCATCGGTTGGCCGAGCATGGTTCCAATACCGATATCCTGGGCAGTCCCGACTCGGCTTGTGGCGGCATAAACATCCGTGCCGACGATCAATATGCTTAAAAGCAGCGCAAAATAAAGTGTTTTCATTTTCATCGCCGGAATTTTACCACATCATCAGGATAAACAGGCCCAGCAAAATACGGTACACCACAAACGGTGTGTAGCGTCGTGTCTGGACATACCGGATGAGAAACCAGATCGCAAAAAATCCGGAAGCCGCTGCCGCAACGAAGCCGGCGGCGATGGCCGCATGGTCAGGAGAGTGGAAAATCGCTTTGGCTTTCAGCGCGCCTGCGCCCGCGATCACAGGGATGGAAAGTAAAAATGAAAAGCGCGCGGCGTCCTGCCGCGCAAATCCCAAGGCGAGAGCCGTCGTGATGGTCACACCTGAACGAGACACTCCTGGTACAAGCGCTAAGGATTGAGCGAGCCCAATCCCTATAGCCGACTTCAGGTTGATGTCCTTGAGCGTCTTATTGCCCTTTCCCAGGTAATCGGCTGCCGCGAGAGCGCAGCCGAAGATCATCACCGTGCCGGCAATCAGGAGGGGCGATCGGAAGGCAGTTTCGATCTGGTGTTCCAGAAAGAGCCCGGCAAGCGCTGCAGGGATAGTGCCTGCTATTAGGAAGATGATCGTTTTACGCTGGTCTGGAAGCCGGAGCATATCCCACAGATCCCGCCAAAAATAGGCCAAAACGCCCCCCAGAGTGCCTAAATGGAGCGCCACGTCGAAGGGTAACCCCTGGTCCGGCCAGCCTAAAAATCGGGGGACAAGGATCAGGTGCGCAGAGCTTGAGATGGGGAGGAATTCGGTCAGTCCCTGGACGACCCCTAAGACCAAGGAGTGAAGGATGTTGGAAGTCACGCCGGCAGAGTCTATCACGTAACATGCATTTTTACAAAAACGTCCGAGTTGAGGGTTTGGAAAGGTTTACATGGGAGCTTTACAAACATATCTAAAAGTAGTGTTATTTTGATTAACACGAATTCACATGAAATCCTCAAATACAGCGGTTAACGCGTTTTGAAAGGTGTAGCCGAAAAACACCTATAGGCTTAAGCTCAGCCCAGGGAGGAAGTGAATATGAAAAAAACAGTTCTGATCATGGCCTTGATGGCGAGTCTGAGTGGGGGGGTAGCTTTCGCGGTAGAGACCCCTAATATAGGAACTGTGAACATCAGCGTTTTGGATGAGAACGGCAATGTGGTGCCGGAAGCCCCTGTCTACATATATGGGGAGAATAAAACCAAATTTATGGGGGGCAACGACATCCCCGGCACAACCACCTTCTCGATGCCAGCCGGTACCTATCGCATCTCCTCAGCCATCGTGATGAAAACAGGCGACTACGTGGATCGTTTTGCCAGCCATGAGGCCCATGTCCAAGTGATTGCGGGCGACAATGCTGTCGTCGTCCTCAAACTCATGCCCCTGGACCAGATGGAAACGATGTCCTATGCCGAGCTGAACAAGATCGGCATCCATCAACCTCTGAACTAAACCAGAACGACACTCAAGTATAATTCCCGCCATGTCGTCGTTTCCTTTCATGGTGGGAACGTTGTGCGTCCTGGCGATCGCCTATCGTTACTACAGCGCTTTTCTCGCTTCCAAAGTCGTAGCGCTCGATCCTGCAAGAACTACACCCGCTCACACCTTAAATGACGGCGCGAACTACCATCCCACCAACCGCTGGGTGCTTTTCGGCCATCATTTTGCGGCGATTACCGGCGCTGGTCCCCTGATCGGTCCAGTCCTTGCAGCCCAATTTGGATTTCTGCCCGGTTTTTTGTGGCTCCTGATTGGCGTGGTGCTGGCGGGTGCTGTGCAGGACTTCATCATTTTAACGGCGTCAACCCGGCGCCAGGGAAAGTCGCTCGCGGCCATCGCGCGCGACGAACTCGGGCCGCTCGCGAGCCTCGTCACCGCCATCGCCATCCTCTTTGTCATCATCGTCGCGCTTGCCGGACTGGGACTAGCTGTCGTGAACGCCTTACGGGACAGTCCCTGGGGCGTGTTCACGATTGGCTGCAGTATTCCGCTGGCGCTTTTCATGGGGCTTTATATGTACCGCTTTCGCAAAGGAAAGATTGCGGAAGCTTCCGCCATTGGCGTGATCGCGCTGTTGATTGCTGTCGTTGCGGGAAAATTCGTGCAGGACTCTGCACTAGGGCCTATCCTGACGCTTACGCACACACAAGTCACGCTTTCCATCGCGGCGTACGGCTTTATAGCGTCGATCCTTCCCGTGTGGCTGCTGCTTTGTCCGAGAGACTACTTGAGCTCGTATATGAAGCTGGGCACGATTGGTTTTCTGATCCTGGGAATCCTGCTCGTTCGTCCTACGCTGCACTTGCCGGCCATGACGCAGTTTGTTCATGGCGGCGGTCCGATCATCCCCGGGAAACTTTTTCCTTTCGTCTTTATCACCATCGCCTGTGGAGCGATCTCGGGATTTCACGCGTTGGTCGGTTCCGGTACCACGCCCAAGATGATCAACAACGAAATGGACATCCGTCCGATCGGTTACGGCGCGATGCTGTTGGAAGGGTTAGTCGGCATTACGGCGCTGATTGCCTGTTCGGCGCTCTATCCAGGCGACTACTTTGCCATCAACGTGCCGCCCACAAAATTTGCGCTTCTCGGCATCGGCACCGTCAATCTGCCTGAGCTTGCTAAGGAAGTCGGTGAAAACATCGCCGGCCGGACCGGCGGTGCCGTGTCGCTTGCCGTAGGCATGGCGCAAGTCTTCTCAGCCCTTCCGGGAATGAAAGGCCTCATGTCTTACTGGTATCACTTCGCGATCATGTTTGAAGCGCTGTTTATTTTGACCACGATTGATACCGGAACACGCGTCGCACGGTTTATCGCACAGGAATTTCTGGGAAAAATCTACGCGCCTTTCGGCAAAACAGACTGGCTGCCCGGCACCATCATCGCCAGCGCGCTCGTCGTGGCGCCATGGACGTACTTTATTCTCACGGGAAGTATTTCCACCATCTGGCCGATGTTCGGCGTGGCAAACCAATTGCTGGCCGTGATCGCGCTTTGCATTGGCACCACCTTCCTGCTGCAGATGGGCAAAGCGCGCTACATGGCGGTGACGCTCGTGCCGATGGTGTTTGTGGCGGTGACCACGCTCACCGCCGGATGGCAGAACATCACCGATAATTTCCTGCCGCTCGCCCGCAGACCTGGCCAAGGCTTCGTTGGATCTCTCAATGCCTCACTGACTGCTCTGATGATGGCTTGCGCCGTCACGATGATTATCATTTCCGTTCGCCGCTGGGTCGGCGTTCTTTCAAAAAAACAGTAATGCGCATTGCTGCCGAGCGTAGCGGCCGAAATCTTCTCTCCCAATTACTGGGCACACTTTTTCCGCTTCCACCGCTCCAAGCCGCTGACCTGCAGCAGATGTTAGAGAAGACGCCTTCACCGAAAGTACTTTTCATACGCGCGCATCAGGGTCTGGGAGATTTTCTTCTGGCGACGCCGGTGTTCCGTGCCATGAAGCAAGCCTATCCTTCGGTACAGATCCATGTCGTCGCGAGTCCTTATAACGAAAAAGCAATTCGTGGAAGTAAGCGCTTATCCAAAATCTGGATCTGGGAAAACGCCCAGATGCTCAATCCTTTCCGTTTCTTTGGTTTTCTTCGAAAACTACGCACTGAGCGTTTTACGCTGGCGATTCCACTGGCAAGCAACATTCCTTCTTTTACCAGCTATCTGCTGGCGCGTTTAAGCGGCGCTAAGGCAGTACTCGCCTATGACACACGCTCGTTTTATGGCGGTGCCACCTGGAGCAGGCATCTCGTGAATCATGCCGTGCTGCCTCCTTCAGAAAATGCGCCCGAGTGGGTCAAATTTCATGGCGTCCTGAAGCCGCTCATGAAAACCTTCTCCTCCGAAGACTTCGCGCCGGAATTCGAAACGGACGCGGCCAGTGAAGCCTGGGCCGCCGCCGAATGGAAGAGAATTTACCCGGAAGGAACAAAAAAAAAGATCGGCGTCTTTCTCGGAGGCAATACGCATCGCCCCGAGCGCATCTGGCCGGCAGAGTATTGGGCACAGCTTTCCGCGCGGCTGCAAAAGCATCCGGACGTGTTTCTTGTGGCCATCGTTCCGGCGCCTCATTTCGTAATCGGTACGCATGCTCCTGAAAAAGGAATCTATGAGCTCGTCTTGCCGTCCTTGATGGTGGGGACGCCGGCGGTGACGCATCAGGACTTAAAACATCTGGCGGCGTTTCTCAAAGGACTCGATCTTTTCGTAGCCATGGATGGTGGAATCTTTCATATGGCGGTAGCCGCTGGCGTCAGAACGCTTGGACTCTTTTTTGGGACCGATCCGGCGTGCTGGAAGGCGCCCGTTCCTTCGGTAGAGGCACTGCGTCCGGCTGACGAGAAGCCGACATCGCTCCCACCGGATCAGGTGTATGAACAAATTGAGCAAATGGTGTTAAAATCCAAAGCAGCAACTCGTTCTTAAGAAAGGAAATCCTATGTTCAGTGCCGGCGCTTTACGAGAAATGTGGGCCAACGCATGGCCCATTATGTCCCTTTTACTCATCAGCTCTATCTTTTCGGGGGCGGTGATCCTCGAACGATATTTTTTCTTAAGACGTTTCGATTTTGACCGTGACAAGGTGTTGGACCGCCTACGAAAACTGTTAAGTGATGGCGGCAAGGAATCGGCGGCAGGTTATTGTCAGCATCTTAAAAGCCCGGTGGGGAACGTACTTACTTACGTGCTGCAGCCCACCGCACAAGACCGCGCGGCAGGGAGAGAACATCTGGAGCGCGTGGCAATGCGGCTCATTCGCACGGAAACGGCACGTATGAATCATTATTTAGTCTTTCTGGGCACCATCGGCAGCATTTCGCCGTTTGTGGGACTTCTCGGGACGGTCGTCGGCATCATTCACGCGTTTAAAGCGATTGCTGACAACGCGGGCGGAGGCCCTGGCGTGGTCGCCAACGGAATTGCCGAAGCGCTGGTGACCACGGCCCTCGGACTTTTCGTCGCGATCCCGGCGATCGTGGCGTATAACGCCTATGGCCGCAAAGTGGAGCGCATCACCGAAGATATGGAACTCTGCGCTCAGGAAATACTAGATCTCACCGGAGTGCGTTAATGGCAGGAACGTTGCGCAGAGGGAAAAAGCACGGACCCATCGCCGAGATCAATATGATCCCGCTGATCGATGTGTCGCTGGTGCTGCTCATCATTTTCATGGTGATGACGCCATTCCTCGTGCAGCAGCAGGTGAAAGTCAATCTTCCCGGCGCCGCGACCGGAAATGAAGCGCCTGATCGCCCGATCATCGTGATGATCCAGAGGCAGGGGGAAATCAGCTTAAACGGTAAGGCCGCTTCCATCAGTACGCTGGAATCTCAGCTGAAGCCTCTGCTCGGACCCAAACGCGATAAAGCGGTGGTGATACAGGCGGACAAAGACATCGCTCTTCAGTACGTAATTTCCGTGATGGACATCGCGAAAAAACTGCAGGTCACCAAACTCGGGATTTCTACACAGCAGCCCAAAAAATGAAGACTTTTTTCTTTTATTCCTTCACTCTGCATGGCGTTATGCTGGGTGTTCTCGTGATCCTGGGGGCTTTGCTCTCAAAACCGCGAATGAGCTACTATGCAGTAGACCTGATGAGTTCCTTACCGTCGGGCGGTGGCGGAGCCGTTGAGACGTCGCCCTCCCCGGAGGCGATCAAGCCCGCTCCCAAGGTCACCATACCCAAGATTAAGACTCCAGCGCCGCGCACCGTCCAAGAAGAAGACATACCGGACAACGATACGATCAAGATGTTAGCGAAGCTGAAGAAAAAGCGCATCGCTCAGCAGCAGGCAGCAGAGGAGTATACGCCGTCGAAGTCCGCCGCAAGGGACGATGGCGGTCAGGGTCAGAGCGAAGGGGCAAGCCACGGCGGCGGAGGGATGTTAGGCGGAGGACCGGGAATTACGGCGGCCGCAGGAACTCCGTTTCCTTATCCCTGGTACTTGAAAGCCATCGCTGACCGGCTCGACAAGCAGTGGAAGCCGCCCCCGGCCTATGAATCCGATACGACATGCCAGGTGACGTTTGATATCGACCGTGCTGGGCAGATTTCAGGTTCCAAGATCACGCAGTCGTCACGTGATTCGCTTTTTGATCAGTTAGCGCTCCGGGCCGTGCTTTACGCGAACCCCATGCCGCCGTTACCCAATGGGTTTCCCGAAGACTCGCTCAAGGTACATATGAAGTTCGTGGGGAAACGATAATTTAAAGGAGGAAGCCATGGGACATATTGGATTAGGTGAGATTTTAGTGCTGGTACTTGTGGTGCTCGTGCTTTTTGGCCCGAACAAATTGCCTGAATTAGGCCGTTCGCTGGGAAAAGCGCTGGGTGAATTTAAGCGTGGAATTAAAGAGGGTACGGAAGAAAAGGATGATAAAAAGAAGGACTAGGAGTACGTCGCAAACGAATTAGGAGTTTCCCAGAGCGTCACCGATGTCACAGGCAAACCTTCCTTGCGGGCCGTTTCGAAAATCAGCTTCGCGATATTCTCTGCCGTAGGATTTTCCTCAGTCAGGTAAAGCGGCTCGCCCGCTTTCTTCAGCGTTTCCAGAAGCGGGTCCTTCTTGTTCAAGATCATGCGGTGATCCAGTGTCTTGTCGATCCACGTTTGCAGAATATCTTTGATTTCCGTGAAGTCTCGGACCATGCCCTTCGCGTCCAGCTTCTCCGCAGATAATTCCACTTCCACCTTGCCATTGTGGCCGTGAAGGTAGCGGCACTTGCCGTCGTAATTGAGCAGGCGGTGCCCGTAGCAGAAATTAATTTCCTTGGTTACTTTAAACATGGAGTGATTATAGCTTGACGATGAGGATCGCTATAATGCGTGCATTCATGAAAAACGTTTGCGTTCTTGTCAGTGGCGGCCTGGACAGCTGCGTGCTGGTCGCTGAATTGGCGAAAGAAGCACAGGTTGTTTGGCCGATTTATATCCGGCAAGGCTTGCGTTGGGAAGTGACTGAACTTTTCTGGCTGAAAAAATATCTCAAGGCACTACGCTTGCGCTCTCTCCAACCATTGAAAATATTCCATGAGCCAATGGCAGAACTTTATGGGAAGCATTGGAGTACGGGGGGCAAAGTTGTGCCGGGGCCCCGTACGCCGGATGAAGCCGTTTTCCTCCCCGGCCGCAACATGGTGCTCAGCCTTAAAGCCGCGGTTTTCGCGGCGATGAACGGTGTGCCTGCTATAGCCTTGGGAAGTCTGAATCACAATCCTTTTCCGGATGCTTCCTTCGAATTTTTCAAACGGTGGGGGAAAGTTCTTTCCATAGGACTCGGGAAACGCGTCTCGATCCTGGCGCCTTATCGCGGGCTGTCTAAAATCGATGTCATCCGCCGCGCTGCGCGCTTTCCGCTGCACCTGAGTTTTTCTTGCCTTGCGCCGCGCGGGACGAAGCACTGCGGCCGCTGCAATAAATGCGCGGAACGTAGGAGCGCGTTTTTAAAAGCGGGAGTTGCGGACAAAACTGCTTATGCCCAACGGTAAAAAAACGCAAGTCGTCTTCTTTGATGCCGGCGGAACGCTTTTCCGTCCCTATCCTTCCGTAGGACACGTCTACGCACGTGTAGCTCTAAAGCATGGCGTCACTGTGGATGCGGATCACGTGGAGAAAATGTTTCACGCGAAGTGGCATGAACGCAATCGGGTGACGACACTTGCCGGCCTCACGAGTGAAAAGATCGAACGGGCATGGTGGTATGCACTCGTGCGGGATGTCTTTGGAAATCTCGGACAGTTTGACGACTTTGACGCCTTTTTTCACGAGCTGCACGATTTATTTGCCCAGGCAGAATGCTGGCGGCTCTTTGACGACACGGTACCCACACTGGAAGCGCTCAGAAAACAGGGGTACCGGCTCGGAATCATTTCCAACTGGGATCACCGACTTTTTTCCATCGTCAAACAGCTGGAGCTGGATCACTTCTTTGAACACGTCACCGCAAGCTCCGCGGTTGGTGTCGCTAAACCGGGCAAAAAGATCTTTGAGGCGGCGCTTAGCGCCATGAACGCAGAACCTTCGCACAGCGTCCACATCGGCGACAGCCTCGAAGACGACTATCACGGAGCCTCTCGAGCAGGGCTCAAGGCTGTGTTGATCGACCGTCATAAGAAGCCCTATAATGACGTCGTCCGAATCGAAACTCTCCATCAC
>JANLWZ010000025.1:0-2896 GCA_031364865.1 Elusimicrobiota bacterium | reverse complement strand
GGAGGAGGAAAGGCCGTCCGCGCCTAACCCTATCCACGCAAAGAAAGCAACGAGCGTCAGATTGTGAAAAATCTGGGGATCCAGTGGGTTTTTACGCTTGCCGAAAAGAAGGGTTTTAAGCTTTTTGACCATAAGGGAACCGGAAGCGCGGAGAATACAATAATGCAGCGAACCAAATCCATGCGATCCAGGAGAGGCAAAGTGCTGGCGTAAGCGATCGCCAGACATAAATTAGGGAAACCAAAGGAGCTATTCCCAATTGCCAAGTCTCTTCGTGCTCGAATCTTGCTCGTGCCAGCACTTGTACTGCTTTAAATCGATCCTTCTTAAGCTTCGCCAGAAGAGCCTTTTCACGGGTATCGGCATCTAAATCATGCCATCCAGGCAGCAAGACAGCGTTCCAGGCTGCCGTGGCGTATCCATAACCGTGCGTATCAGAAATGCCTGTAATGAAAAGGTTATGCGTTGAACATAAAGCCAATATATCGCTACGCATTGCCGGTGGAAAGTCCAGAGCCTTCGGGGCACTGTTGATCACTTCAAAGCCATCTACCCCCCACGTGATAAAGTCCTGCACGCCATTACCCCAGTGGTAGAACCAGTATTCCGGTAAGGAAGCAATGACCAACATGCCTTTCTTGCGGGTATCTTTAATAAATTTGTGGATTTTTGCGTGATCAGAATCGTAAGGCCTGTTATCGATCCTTTCATGGACACCCAAGACAGCCAAATGTGTCTTTTGAAGGCTGATTTCTTCCCCCTCAAGCGAGACATAACGCTTTCCGGGCCAATTCTTCCGGGATATTTCCTTGGCCTCTCTGGAAGAGTCGATCTTGTTATGGTCAGTGATAAAGGAAGCACCGTAACCCTGAGCTTCGTGCCATCGCATATTGTCCTGGGCAGAAAAAGACGGCCGGCCGTCGTGAGACACGCGGGAATGAGAGTGGAAATCTACCAGCAGCACCGCCGGATTTTCCGCCACCAATTTCGCCATCGGTCTTGGACAAAGAATGGCCCAGGCCAGAAATCCGAGAAAAAGCCCCAGAGCGATGACGATACGCTTGATACGGCGCAGCAGCAGACAGGCGAGCAAAGCGAGAGCGAGCAGAGCGTAGCTGCTTTTTAATCCCAGCACGGTCCATGCGTCGGCAACGCCGCAGAAAGGCGCCAGCAGGAGATACCCGATGGAATAGTCCATGTGATAGCCGCTTGCCCAGGAGCCGACAGCGATATCACGTACGGGCGAAGGCAGTCGAGCGGCTTGCGAGAAAAGAAGAATGCCGGAAGAAAAGAGTGCCCAGCGCACTCGGTTGGTCATCAAGGTTGTTTGTTGGCTCTACGTTCTTTCCAGATTTCGTAGATGGCGGGACAGATCGACAAAAAGATCACGATGAAGATGATTTTATGGACGTGTTTGTCGACATTCGGGATGACCCGTCCAAGAACATATCCCGTGAGAAGCATCGATAACACCCAGGCTACAGCGCCAATGACGTTGTAAGCCAGAAAAACCGGGTATTTCATCTCGGCGATGCCAGCTACGGTCGGAGCAAACGTACGCACGATCGGAACAAAACGCGCAATAACGATAGTCTTAGCCCCGTACTTATCGTAGAACTGGCGCGTTCGGATCAGATGGTTCTTGTTAAAAAGGAGAGAGTTTTCGCGGGAGAATATTTTGGGGCCGATGCGCTTCCCCACATGATAGTTGAGCGTATCCCCGAGGATGGCCGCCGCAATGAGTTCCGCAATCAGGAGGTAAATATTGAGATGCCCGGCGGCTGCGAGAAGTCCCGCAGTGACGAGAAGCGAATCTCCGGGAAGAAAAAAGCCGGCCATGATGCCCGTTTCACAGAAAATGATGGCGATCAGAACAAAATGACCGCCCCACGTGATGAGCTCCTCGAAGTGATAGAGCTTATGAAAGAATTCCATTACTTCGTCTGGTGGATTTCTTCGGAGAGTATGACGGCTTCGGCGACCTCTTTCATGGATTTTCGGCGGTCCATGGCTTGCCGCTGGATGAGACGGAAGGCGGCCTCTTCGGTGAGATTTTGTTTGCGCATTAAGATCCCCTTGGCGCGCTCAATAATTTTGCGTGATTCCAGAGCCTCTTCGGCAGCCAGCGCTTTTTCCAGCGTGCGGGTGTGCTCAATCGCCAGCCCTGCCTGATTGGCCACGGCCTGAACCAGATGAACTTCTTCGTCCGTAAAAGCATGAATTTCCGTCGTATAACAGTTCAGCACGCCGATCACTTTGTTCTTGATCATCATCGGAATGACGAGGAGCGAGCGAAGGTTTTCTTTTTTGGCGATGTCGGGGTACGAGTATTGAGGGTCTTTCGCGACTTCGGGAACGATCACGTGTCTTTTTTCCAGGACCGCTCGGCCTGAGACACTGGACTTCACCGCGACGGGTGGTTTAGATTTGTATTCTTCGCTCATGCTCTGCGTCGCTTCGATTTTGAGAGATGAGCCTTTTTCATCCAGAAGCATCAGCGAGCAGACTTTAGAGCCGAGCATTTCCGCGGTCATGGTCACAATGAGCTGAAGAATCTCGCGGATGTAGATCCCCTGGGCAATGGATTGGGACATCCGCGCCAGGTTTTCAAACTGCCTGGATTTCTTGCTGGTTTGCTGATCGAGTTGAGCGCGAAGCTGCTCAATTTCGAGTTGTTTCTCCTTCAGCTGATCTTTCATGGTTGTCGGCATAAATTTATGGCCTATATTTAAGCAGTTTGGGGGTGTACTTTCCCTGATAAATGGCGAGCACGTTGGGCTTACTTTTGCGCTCGAGTGCGCCGGCGCCATAGCCAGCTTTTTCGACTTTCTGCGTGCGCATAGGCCCAAAGCGTTCGACGATCTGCGTCAGAATGGCTACCCCGGTGGGCGTCGCG
>JANLWZ010000013.1:0-4625 GCA_031364865.1 Elusimicrobiota bacterium | reverse complement strand
AAAACGAATGAAGCCTACAAAGCGCTCTTAGGCGAGATCGAAAAGGCAAAACAGGACAAGTCGGCATTGGAAGATCAGATTCTGCAGCTCATGGAGCAGATCGATCAGGCGACGAAAGTGTGGAAAGAAAAAGAGACGGCCTCTAAGGGAAATGAGTCCGGGCTCTTAAAACAGATTTCAGACTGGGAAGCCAAAGGCGTTGAACTTCAGCAGACGCTGATGACCAAACAAGCGGAGCGCGAACAAGCCTTGGCGGCACTTCCTAAAACACTCGCTGGGCCATATTCAAAGCTCCGTGCAGGTCTTCGCGGTGCAGGGGTGGTGCCCATTCGCAAAGAGCAGTGTTCCGGGTGCCACATGAAAGTGTCACAGAATTTGATCAATGAACTACGACGAGGCCAAAAGATCATCGCCTGCGAAACCTGCTCGCGTATCGTCTATCTCGAAGAAGTACCCGCCGCGTAAACATGAGGCAGATCCAGCGAGAGGCAGATCGGGCATAAGGCAGAACTGACTAGCGGCAGATCTGGTGTACGTCAGATCCGCAGTATGTCAGTTCCGCTGCAAGTCTGATCCGACGTATGTCAGATCCGCTGTAGAGTCAGATCTTTGAAAGCTGTATCTGGAGCGCCGCGCTTTGTCGCCCGCAAGGGCGGACAGGGTGAGGAAAGTCCGAACTCCATGGGCAAGATGCCTGTCGAAAGGCAGGAACCTTCGGTTTAAGCCGAAGGGCTGGAAAGTGCCGCAGAAAATAAACCTCCTTCGCGCAAGCGAAGGGAAGGGTGAAAAGGTGGTGTAAGAGACCACCGGTCGTCAGGCAACTGACGGCGCATGGTAAACCCCATCAGGAGCAAGATGCCGAGTACGGCATACAGCGAAAATAGAAAATAGAAAATCGACGGTCTTCGTCGGATCCATTGTCTATTGTCTATTTTCGACGTTTGCCGTATTCGGGTTTCGAGGAGAGCTGGTCCCGGCTCGGCCGCACTCGAGGTCGTCGCTGAGAGGAATGGCGCTCACCAGGACTTAATGCTATCGCATGTGTCCTGGACAGAATTCGGTGTACAGGATGCAGCTTTCAAGGTAACCATGGGGCCTTCCGTCGAACAAGGACGGAGGGCCTCTTTTTTTAGGGACGTTGACAGGTGTAGAAAGGAGGGTTATACTGGTGCACGGTGGAGCAAAGTGGTGGAAAGTAGATCGGCGCGATTTATCGGGCAATACGAGCACGGCCTGGATGACAAAAACAGGCTGTTTCTGCCTTCGCGTTTCCGCGAAAAAAACACGGGCGCCGATTACATTTTGACGCAGGGCCTGGAGCGCTGTTTATTTCTATTTCCGATAAAATATTGGGATGGACTTGCAGAAAAGCTGGATGCATTACCGCTCAAAGACAAAGCGCAGGAGCGCGCGTTTAAACGGATTCTTCTGTCGGGCGCCTGCGAAGCGGAGATTGATTCCCAGGGCCGCATTCTGATCCCGCAGCATCTCAAAGAGTACGCCGGGCTGAAAAAAGAAATCGTGATCCTTGGCGTGTTACGCCACGTCGAGTTATGGTCCCAGGAACTATGGAAAACCTACAGCAAAAAAGCGCGCGCGAGCTTCGACCGGGTCGCCCCGCAGCTGGCGCTGTGAGCGGCCCCGCTGCCTACGAGCACGTCCCGGTTCTCGTCAGAGAAGTCGTGGACGCGTTTGCGTTTGGACGCCCTGCGCTTGTGGTGGATGGCACCCTGGGGCTTGGCGGGCATTCCGAACAACTTTTGAAGGCTTATCCCGACATGAAGATCCTCGGTTTGGAATGGGATACGAAAGCGCTGGCGATCGCCCAAGAACGTCTGGCGCCCTTTGGCGAACGTTTTGAAGCGGTCGAAGCCAGCTACACCAATTTCCCGTCGGTATTGTCTCAGAGAGGTCGTGAGACCGCCGACGGGATTCTTCTTGATCTTGGCCTTTCGTCCATGCAGCTGCAGGATTCCGACCGCGGCTTCAGCTTCCTGCGTCCCGGCCCCCTCGACATGCGGATGAGCCAGTCGCTCACGCAGACGGCATGGCATATCCTCTCGCATTCTTCTGAAGAAGAGCTTGCACGCATCTTTCGCACCTATGGGGAAGAGCCGCAATCAAGAAAGATTGCTAAAGCGCTGGTCGAAGCTATTCGTAAAAAGGCTCTTTCCAATGACGCCTGGCACGTGGCAGAACTCATTCGCAAAGCCGTAGCCTCGCCCATGCACCGCATTGATCCGGCCACGCGGTGCTTCCAGGCGTTGCGCATCGTGGTCAACAGCGAGCTGGGAAATGTTGATTCAGCACTACATGCTTTAAAGCGTCACATCGCTCCCGGTGGACGCGCGGTGATCATCGCGTTTCATTCTCTGGAAGACCGTGCCGTCAAAGTCGCTTTTACAGCTGCCGTCCGAGGCTGTGTCTGCCCGCCGCGCTTCCCGCAATGCGTTTGTGGTCAGAAACCCTGGGGAAATCTTGCCCAGCGCAAGCCGATCATCGCTTCTCCGGAGGAGACCCAGAACAATCCGCGCTCCCGGAGCGCTAAGATGAGAGTGCTGGAACATTTATGAGATCGCTCGATAAAGACTACATGCGGAAGTGGATGAAATACTGCGCGTTGATCCTTGCGGTGCTCATGCTCCGTGTGTGGGAAAACGTGCAGGCGCAGCGGCTGAAGCGACAGGTCGGAACCATGCGTTCGGAAGTGGATCGCCTGACGTATCAAAACGGACTGCTTCAGAAACAAATCCATCAATCCTTAGCGCCCAGCCGATTGGATGCCGCGGCGAAAGAGCGCTCGATGGGGCCGCTGCCCCCCGAACGTCGCGTAGGAATCCGCTTATGATCCGCACGCGAAGGATGTGGCTCACGCGAGTCTTGTCTCTTGCCTTCTTCGTGTTTATCGCCGCCCGACTTGGCTATCTCCAGATTTATTGTCATGCGATGCTTCAGGAAAAGGTGGATCGTGAAAAGACGCGCACGAACCGCATGTCGGAGTTGTCGCCGCGCGGAGCCATTCTGGACCGCGGCGGCTACACGCTGGCCATGAGCATTCATGGAGGCGCCTGCTTTGCCGATCCCAAAATGATCAAGAATGCCGCGGAAACTGCCAAACTGCTGTCGCCGCTCATCCAGGAATCTTCCGATGTCATCTTTAAAAAGATAACGCAGAAGAAACGCTTTGTCTGGCTCGCCAGGCGCCTCGATCCCGAAACGGCGAGTAAAGTAAAAGCCCTCATACGCCCCGGTATTACCGTGTCGTCTGACATGAAACGTTTCTATCCCGAAGTGAGTCTGGCTTCTCAGGTCCTGGGTATTGTCGGTGACAGTCAAAAAGGCCTCTCCGGTGTAGAGCTCATGACGGATCGCTGGCTCACCGATAAGGGAATGCCGACCTACTTCAAATCTTTGGTGTTTGCGAAAACGAGCACCTCGCCTCTCACGACGAAATCAGATTTACCGCCGAGATCGGTCGTGCTTACGCTCGATCGCGCCCTGCAGACCATTGTGGAGCAGGAGTTGGAGAATCAGATGAAGCTCTCGCGCTTTAAAAGCGGGACCGTGATCATCCAGAACCCCCAGACCGGCGAAATCCTGGCGATGGCGACCGCACCCTCTTTTGATCCGAACGTCTGGGGCAGCCCTCAGCAGCCGGCGGATTATGGTCCGGATCGCTTAAAGAATCCCGCCATCGAGCATGTCTTTGAACCGGGTTCTACCTTTAAGATCGTGACGGCGGCGGCAGCCCTGGAAGAAGGGTCCGCGACGTTGAAGGACAATTATTTCTGCGAGAACGGAAACTGGGACATTCCCGGACGCACCATCCATGATCACGAAAAAGAAGGCTGGCTCACGTTTACTCAGGTGATGAGTCATTCCTCCAACATCGGCACCGCAAAGATTGCCAGGAAGCTGGGAAAAAACGCGATGTATCGCTATGCCAGAGCTTTTGGCTTCGGCATGCCTTCCGGATGCGGCTTGCCGGGGGATGGGAGCGGGATTCTGCATCAGACACAGGAATGGCATCCATCCAGCCTGGAAACCATCGCTTTCGGTCAGGAAATCGGCGCGACCCCGCTTCAAATGGTAGGAGCCTACAGCGCCATAGCCAACGGCGGGATGCTGGTGGAGCCGCGTTTGTACAAAGGTGTGGTCGATGAAAACGGAGAGTATCGCGAGTGGAGCATCGCCCCGCCCATTCGGCGAGTCGTCTCTCCTCAAACCGCCGCGGTGATGCGTTCGATTTTAAAAGCCGCTGTAGAAGACGGAACGGGCAAGGCCGCCAAAGTCGATGGATTTAAAGTGGCGGGGAAAACTGGCACAGCTCAAAAGATCGATCCGCGCACACGGCAGTATTCCGATACGCTGTATATGGCGTCCTTCTGCGGATTTGCTCCCGTGGACAAACCTCGTCTCGTGATCGGCGTGTTTCTCGATGAGCCGCGCACCAATTATTGGGGCGGCTCAGAAGCCGCACCGCTTTTTTCACGCATTCTCAAGCACGCGGCACCGTACCTCAAGCTCACGCCCGATACCGTCGCTCAAGTCGCCACCACGCGTGTCATAGGCCGTCGCTGATGAAACCACTGCAGTTCCTTCTCCAGGGCCTGGCCTGCGAAGTC
>JANLWZ010000399.1:0-14512 GCA_031364865.1 Elusimicrobiota bacterium | reverse complement strand
GCCAGGCAACCCCTTAAACGGACAAACACTTACTTTCACCGTAAGTGGCGGTGCAGATGCAGCACTATTTAGCATTGATGCAACTTCTGGCGCGTTAAGCTTTGATGCTGCGCCAAATTTTGAAGTGCCTAACTACCCGCTGCACTATACACCTTTATGCCTTTCTCCCAGACCACGTAGGCGATCGCCGATACGGCAAAAATCCAGAAAGTTTGTATACATAAACCGTTTATAATTTGATGCGAATTTAGCTTTCCAAGAAAGATCTGAATCGGGAAGAAAATAAGATAGGGAGAGGGGAGTGCCATGAAGATTTTTTGCGCGCTAAGTGGCAGCACATCTAAGGGAAAAAAAGTGCCTGCTGTGAACTCCAAAAAAAGTTCCAAAAGGAAACGCGGGCCCCAGGTTTCCGAAGTCCAGAACCCGCCGCAGCCTGTGGCGAAGCTGATGATGAAGTAAAGCCAGACCGCGCCCAGGGTAGAGGCGCTAAGTGCGAGCCAGGTGAGGGGGCTTGTCGGCCAGTGGATTTGAACCCCAAAGAACCAGATTAACCCCAATACCTCGACAATTGACGATACCAGATTGATTGATTTTTCGGCTAAATCTTTAAAAAGCGTGTAAAGCATGAAGTTGACCGGCTTAAGCAGATAAGAAGAGAGCCTTCCATGGTTGATCTCGGCAGTAATCTCTTCTGTGCGGGTGGAGAAGACCAAACTCTTGAGAACATTCATTCCCAGTACGTAGGTGAGGATCTGATTCCGGTCATAACCCGCAAAAGAGGTGCGCGTTTTGAGGATCGCGTCCCAGAAATAATAAAAACTGACCAAAACTACGAGCGCGCGGAAGCGTTCCACTATAAATGTCGCTCTGCGTGTCAGCGCTTCCTGCCAGTAAATTGAAAAAATTTGGAAATACTTTCTCATACCGATTGCTGAAAGGCTTCACGCATGGCTTCTGTCAGTGAATTCTTTTTATGCAGATCTTTGAAGGCATCCAGGCTTCCATCAAAAAGAATTTGTCCATGGTTAATCAACAGCACTCGCTGGCAAAGTTCCGCGATATCTTCCATGTTGTGGCTCGTAAGAAGAATAGTGGCCTTGTATCTTTTGTTGTACTCCAGAATAAATTGCCGGACTTTCTGCTGCATGACGACATCGAGTCCGATGGTGGGTTCATCTAACAGTAAAACGCGCGGACGATGCAGCAGCGAGCAGGCGAGCTCCGCTTTCATGCGTTGTCCCAGGGAAAGTTTTTTGACGGGCACTTCGAGCAGGTCTTCGATTTCCAGTAGTTGTGAAAGCTCTTTCAGTGTGGCGGCATATTCTCCGTCGGAGATGTCAAATATTTCTTTGTTCAGAAGAAAAGAATCGACCGCCGGCAGATCCCACCAGAGCTGTGTGCGCTGCCCCATGACCATCGTCAGCTGTCTTTGGTAAGACTCTTCACGCTGCCAGGGAACATGCCCGAGTACTTGTGCTTCACCGGAACTGGGATGCAAAAGCCCAGCCAGCATCTTGAGTGTTGTAGTTTTTCCCGCGCCATTTGGTCCCAGAAAACCGACGAGTTCGCCTTCTTTGATCTGGAACGAGATGTTCTGGACGGCATGCACATCGCGGTACGTCCGGTGAAAGAGTCCTTTGAACGCACCCGCCAGCCCCGGCTCTTTGTGCGCGACACGAAATGTCTTGGCAAGGTTCTTGACGCTAATCATGGAGAAGATTTGTCGCTCCGGCTTCCATCATTCTTGCGGCGAGCCGTTCCCCCACGCCCGCGGCATCGAAAGGCCGTCCTTCTTCTTCATCTTTGAGCACCTGTGTCCCATCCGGTGACATCACCAGCCCCCGCAGCAAGAGTTTTCCCTCCTTATGTTCGGCAAATCCGGCAATGGGGGTCTGGCAGCTGCCGCCGAGACCTGTGAGAAAGGCGCGTTCCGCGAGTGCGGCCTGGTGGGATGGAGCGTGATCCAGCGCCTTCATGAATTTGGCTACACGCGTATCCCTTTCACGCGCTTCCATCGCCAGCGCGCCTTGCCCAACGGCGGGAAGAAGGATGTCGGAAGAAAGGATTTCGGTCACTTCTTTAGCACGCCCCAGGCGTTTGAGCCCCGCCATCGCCAGAATGATGCCATCGAGGTTGCCTTCCGCGAGTTTTTTCAGCCGAGTGTCGACATTGCCGCGCAGATCGATAAGGTCGAGATCGGGCCGCAGGTTTTTCAGTTGCGCTTTGCGTCGCGCGGCGCCTGTGCCGATCTTGGCGCCTGGCGGCAGTTTATCGAAGCGCATTCCCTTTTTGGCAATCCACGCATCGCGCGGATCTTCGCGTTCAGGCACAGCGGCCAGCACAAGTCCTTGGGGAAGCACCGCGGTCATGTCTTTGAGGGAATGTACCGCGATATCGATCTTCTCCGCGAGAAGCGCGTCTTCGAGTTCTTTCGTGAAGAGGGCTTTGAGCCCCCCTGTGCGATCGGCCCCGCTGCCATTCGGCCGCTCATCGCCGGAGGTCGTCATGAGAATCGTTTCGATCGTAGTATCGGGGAACGCCTTTTTCAGAAACTGCACGATGAACTGTGTTTGGGTCTGCGCAAGAGCGCTTTTGCGCGTGCCGATGCGAAGCGTAGACATGAGAGAACTTACGAGCGGGTCGGCATGTGCATAGAACTCCCCACAAGATCCACAGTGCATAAGAAAAGCCCGGATTGGGCTGGATTCAAGGCGCGACGACGCTGGCGTACCCGAAGGTACGTCAAGGAGGAGCAACGCAGAAGCCGGCCCAAGACGGGCTTTCCCTCCGGGCGAGGGCTCTTTTGGCCCGCTACTGCGTCGCTCGTGGTTGGGGTGCGGTTACGCCACGCGGCACTCCTCGCTCCTTGTATCGGTCTCAAAATAGCCCTCGTCTTATGCACTGTGGATCTTGTGGTGAGTTCTTAAGCCGGTAGGAGTCCCCTGCTTGTGGGCATCCAACCAGCGCACAAACTCCTGCGTTTCCTGTTGGACGATGCGTTTGGCGGATTCGGCTTCCTGAGAGCGTTTTGTTTGATTCTTGCTCACGATCTGCTGCAGATCATCGATGTTGTAGAGATAAACGTTTTCGAGATTGTTCACGGCAGGGTCGACGTCGCGCGGCATCGCGATATCGATGAGAAAGAGCGCTTTGCCTTTGCGCGCCGTCATGACGCGTCGGACATGATCGAGCGAGATGACGGTGCGAGGCGCCGCGGTCGAGCAGATGACGATATCAACCTCCGCCATTTTCTTGAGGCCCTCCTGAAAGTGGAGCGCGGAACCGCCGAAGGCTTTGGCGAGCTCACAGGCGCGGTCAAACGTTCTGTTCGCCACCAGGATCGACTTCGCCTTCTGCGCGAGCAGATGCTTCGCCGTGATCTCCGCGATCTGGCCCGCGCCCAGGATCATGATCTGCCGGTCTATGAGTTTCCCAAAAATTCGTTCGGCCATCCCGACCGCCACGCTGCCCACCGAAGCGGCGCCTTCGCCAAAGCCAGTCTCCGTACGCACGCGTTTGCCGACATAGAGACTGCGTTGAAATAAAACGTTCAGCAGCTTGCCGGTGAATCCCCCGGCTTGCGCGATCTGATAAGCCTGCTTCACCTGGGCGAGGATCTCGTGCTCGCCCTGCACCATGGAGTCGAGTCCGGCCGCCACGGAGAAGAGATGCTGCACGGCGTCCCCATTGTCCCGGACATAAAGATGCCTGCTGAGTTCCGTATCGCCACCATGCGAGATGATCATGCGGCGCAAAGCCTCGCGTGAGGCTGGTTCGTCACTCGCCTGCGCGTAGACTTCTGTACGGTTGCAGGTAGAGAGGCACACGAGCTCTTCGCTGCGGGAGTGTTCCTTCCAGAGCTTGAGCAGGTCCGTCAGCTGGTGAGAAGGCACCGCCACTTTCTCGCGAAGGTCGACGGGCGCCGTCACGTGATTGAGGCCAATGACAAAAGGCATCAGACGAGCGCCTCCTGGATCTTGTGCAGCGGACTGAAATAGTAAAGCGTGATGAGGGTCGCGAGGACTACGCCAAAGCCGATGAGCGCCAGATACGTCGAGCGCCGTCCGCGCCATCCCGCCCATTTGTGCAGAGCCAGATAAATCGCGTAGGTGAGCCAGGTGATGACGGAAAGGATTTCCGTGGGGTCTTTGCCCCAATAGCGCTGGCGCGTGAACACCGCCCAGTGACCCCCTAAAAGAATCCCCAGTGTTAAGAGCGGAAACGCGAACACGATCATGCGGTGAATAAAGCGTTCCATGGCTTCGAGCGGTGGTAAGGAGGAGGTGACGGCGAGCGCTTCGTGCTTTTTAATACGGCGCTCCTGAACGATGAAGACCGCGCTCACACCCGCGGCGCCTAAGAGCATCAAGTAAGAAAGCGCGAGCAGCGGAATGTGCAGCCAGATCCAGTTTGGAGGAGTCATCTTAGGCGCGTCCGATCCATTGATCTAAATATTTTCGGGCCTGCGGGATGCCTTTAGAGCGGATATCCTGGAAAAAACTGTCATTCACGAGACGTTCCCAGAGCGCCCGACGCTTTTCTTTCGCCAGTTTCAAAATTTTGGGTCTCGCCTCTTTGACCATCGCGATGAACGCTTCGTGTTCAGGGCCGACCAGCTGCTCCAGCTTCTGCCGAAGATATTTGGCAAAGGCCGGCGCGGCGCCGCCGGTGGAGATCGCGATTTGAATGTCGCCGCGCCGGACCACGGCGGGCGCGATAAAGTCGCACAGCGGCGTTACATCCACAATATTGGCCCAGATCCCGCGTGCGCGGCAATCTTTCGAGATCCGTTTCTGTTCTTTGGGGTTGTCCGTAGCGGCGATGACGAGCCGTGCTCCTTTTAAATCTGAGGCCCGATACGCCCGCCTGGCCCAGCGGATCTTTTTCTCAAGCGCGAGCTGTTGGAACGCGCCGTTTCCTTCGGGGCTTACGAGCCGCACCCGGGCTCCGGCATCCAGCAGAGCCTTGATTTTCTGAAGCGCGACATCGCCTCCTCCAATGAGAAGGACGGTTCGACCTTTAAGGTCAAGATAGATGGGGTAGTAATTCAAAAGTAATGAAGTTTAAGCCGTAATGGACGAAGGAGCTTCTTCTTCAACGGCATTATTTTTATGCTGGAGCATCGCAACGAATTCGGTGAGCACGTCTTTGTCCCACCAGCCTTTTTTCGCTTCGTCCCACATGATGTCGAGCGCGATAGAGGGGGAAAGACTTTTGCGGTACGAGCGTGTCGTGGTCAGTGCGTCGTAAATATCGACGATGGTCATAATGCGGGCCAGAAGCGGTATTTCGTCGCCCGAAAGTTGATCCGGATAGCCGGTGCCGTCCAAGCGCTCATGATGATGGCGGATGACGGGGATCGCGCCTTTGATGGATTTCAACTTTTCGCAGATGAGGGCACCCTGTCCGGGATGCAGGCGGATGATCTTCCGTTCTTCCGTCGTCAGCGCGCCGGCTTTGTTCAAAATCTTGTCCGGCACGCCGATCTTGCCGATGTCATGCAGGATCCCCCCTTTGCGCAGCGAATCGATCTCCTCATCGCCCAGCCCGAGATGATGGCCAAGCTCTACGGCAAGATGCGACACGCGCTCCACATGACCCTGCGTGTAGGAATCTTTCGCTTCAATCGCTCGCGCCATCGAAAAAAGCACAGACTCAGCGGAATCCAGCTGCTCATTCAAGTACTTTACCTTCAGAAGCGACTTGATGCGCGTCACCAGTTCGACGGTGTTATAGGGCTTATTGACAAAGTCGTCGGCGCCGGCCTCCAGCGCTTCAATCTTCTTCTCTAGATCGGCGTGAGCCGTGAGCATAATGACGGGCATCATCCTGGCTTCACTATCATTTTTGAGCTGCCGGCACATCGAAATGCCATCCATGCGCGGCATGTTCACATCGAGCAGCAGGATATCGGGTGAAAGAAGTCTTATTTTTTCCAGACCCTCAACGCCATCGCGCGCGACCGCTACGGAGAAACCTTTGGACACGAGGATGGGTTCGAGAATGCCTACGGCGTGCGGATCGTCTTCAACGAGAAGGACTTTGGCGCCAGCGAAAGGATTTCCAGGCGGCAACATGGCGCTATTGTATCACCTTTTTTGTGGAGCTAAAGCGGACCGGATCTGCTCCAATTCTGCCTCAGAAAACCGCTCTAATTCCCTCATGAAATCATGGGAAACCTTGCCCTGATCGTGTGCTGTGCCAAGGACATCCTGGATATGCATGAGTTCGGCCTCTTTTTTGCGCAATTCGGCTGTATCGGGCGTGAGTCCGGGCTTTTCATCCCAGTCGATTTGCTTATAAAAACGCCAGGCGGAGAGAAAGAGCCAGATCCCAAGAGCCGTAATGATGATGGCGGCGGTCATAGCACGTTCACGGTTTGAATTTGCAGTCCACGAGTATCCAGTTTCGCCATAAGCAACTCTCCATGCTTAAAACTTGTCCATAAGCCCGAATGGTCCAAAGGTTCTGACGCGATAATCGCTTGAGACTCAGAGATTTTACGCTGAAGCTGATAGTAGCACTGTTTTCTGTTGCACAAAGCCTTTGACTTTCCAAATCCCGAAGGGTCAGCCAGGCATAAGCTGAAGAGAGTTTTACCGTTTGTTAGCACCCAATTCAGCCCATGGTAGGGGTAACGGTGCAGGGGATAGCTCTTTTTGCACGTATTCCAGATTATCTGAAGCCCTTTCAGCGCCTTTTTGACCATGGAACGGGCCTGGGTAACTGATTGGGCATGCCCTACATGCTTCAAAATCCAGTAAAACAGTACTTCGCTATCGTTCTTTCCTCTTATATAGCGTTTCCAGGGCCCCAGGTGGGCAGCCACCTCTTTCGGTATAAACAGCGTGCCATTATGTGCAAAAAGCCACTTTTGATGGGAGAACGGTTGGGTGTGCTCCTTCCCTATCAGTTCGGAATGCTTCAGCTTGAGCGGGTTGGAAGCCCAACGGACGTGCGCGATGGCGACTCTGCCGGTAGCCGCGGTACCGGCGCGTTTCACCGCCGCTTTGTCCCGATACATCGCGGTTGGGCGGCGCACGGTCATGGGTTTTGCACTTTCATACCAACCAAGTCCCCAGCCATCCCCCTGTTTACGATGCCTGTCGACATCGCTTTGGCGTAGGAGCGACTGCGGGGAGTTTGAAAGAAGTTCAGGAACGTCCAATTTTTGGCAAGAAAACGCGGCAAAAAGCCTGCACATGAAAATATTTTAGCACGCTGTCCAATTTTCCCTTGCAATGGAAATGCTCCCCTGATATGTATCGCAAGTCGTCTCCGAAATCTTTTAAAAAAATTAATGAGGAAATGTATGGATAAGACTTTTCTGTTCGGTAGTTTTCTGCTGCGGATATCCTCGCTGTTTTCACGAGAATCGCGTGAGAAGGTCTCAGAAAAAGAAGAGGCTCAGGACAAGGCGCGCTGGAAGCTGGAACTTCTGAACAATTCTGCGGAAGACAAAACTCACCGCAAAGCCGCTTAAACTTTAGATTTCTTACTGCAGAACGGTTAAGGCGGAGACGTAAGAACGTTTCTGCGCTTCCGCCACCGGTTTGCAGAGGAGATTTCCGTCGTACGCCTGCCATCCCTTGAGGAGGCCCGGGGTCGTCTTCCCGAGCCTGGCCAAGGGTGTTTCCGCGAGTGTTTTCAAATAGTTGATGGAGATGTTCGTCAGCGCGAGCGTTGACGTCCTTCCATAAGCGCCCGGCATGTTCGGCACGGCGTAATGCAGAACATTTTCTTCCATGTAGGTGGGTTCGGCGTGGCTCGTCGGACGCGATGTTTCGCAGCTGCCGCCTTGATCGATCGCCACATCAATAATGACGCTTCGCGGCTTCATCTTTTTCACCATGGCGCGCGTGACCAGCTGCGGCGTGCGCGCGCCGGGAATGTGCACGGCTCCGATCAAAATATCCGCCGAGCTCACCGCCTGGCGGATGGCGATGGAATCGGCCATAAGCGTTTCCACATGCGGAAGGATTTCATCCAGGTATCGCATCCGCTCGGAGCGTCGTTCCAGGATGGTGACGCGGGATCCCATGCCGAGAGCGACACGCGCCGCGTTTTCACCGACCGTCCCCCCACCCAGCACAACGACATGCGCCGGAGGCACGCCCGGCATGCCGCCAAAGAGCACGCCGCGACCACCCTGCGGATTCGATTGAAAATAAGCGCCCATGAGCGCGGCGATGCGGCCTGCAATTTCCGACATCGGCTCAAGGATCGGCAGCTTTCCGTCTTCCTCAATGGTTTCGTAGGCAAAGGCCGTAACGCGCTGCTTCAGCAGGGCATTCACGAGCGTCGCATTGGGGGCGAGGTGCAGAAAGGTGAAAAGCATCTGTTTCGGCCGGAAAAATTTAAATTCCTGGGGGAGCGGCTCTTTTACTTTGACGACCAGATCGGCGCCCCACGCCTTTTTTGCGTCCACGAGCGCCGCGCCTGCTTTGTGATACTCCGCATCTGCGAAGCCAGAATGATCCCCCGCGCCTTTTTGCACATAGACGCGATGACCCAAAGTTTTGAGCAACTCCGCGCCGCCGGGCGTGAGGGCTACGCGAAACTCCCCTGACTTGACCTCTTTTGGGACGCCGATATTCATCCTTGCAGTTTGCCCCCTTGCGACCATTTCTCACGTTCGACATCTTCAAAGACGATCCAGGTGTGATCGTCTGTGATCTTGCAGTGCTTGCTGATGACCTGCGTTAATTCTCTGGCGAGCGCTTCTTTCACTTCCTTGGGTCTGGGGAACATCGAGATGCGAACAAAAGGCATACGCCCTCCTTATTTTCCTACGCAGAATCTGCTGAAGATTTCTCCCAGCAAATCTTCCGTCGTGGTTTCACCGATAATTTCGCCGAGAGCGTCGAGTGCCGTTTTGAGATCGAGAGCAATGCATTCTTCGGGCATTTTGTCGCGGGCCGATTGCACCGCTTGCGCTAAGGCCGTCCTCGCATGCTCCAGGGCGGCAGCGTGACGCACATTGAGCAGCCACTGAGCTTCGGACGCTCCGGCTTTTTCCTGGAGTGCGTTCCGCTCAATGGCGGCCAGAAGCGACTCCAGGCCCATTCCCGTCTTGGCTGAGAGTGAAATCGCTTCGGCATTTCCGTTTCGTGCGTGTAGTTCGTTGGCTGAAATCTGGGCAGGCAAATCCATTTTGTTGATGACCCAGAGGTGCGGGCGGCTGGAAGCGGCTTCGATGACTTGCGCGTCTTCTGGGGTAAACGCTTCGGAGCCATCGAAAAGACCAATGACGAGGTCCGCCTGTGCGAGAGATTGCCTTGTGCGATCCATGCCAATTTTTTCCACGGGATCCTCCGTGCTGACACGAAGGCCCGCCGTGTCAGTGAGAATCACCGGAATCCCGTGAAGGGTTAAGGTCTCTTCCAGCGTGTCGCGTGTGGTGCCTGCGATGGGAGTCACAATGGCACGCTCTTCCTTGAGCAAAGCGTTCAACAGGCTGGATTTGCCGACGTTCGGCCGACCGAGGAGTGCGACGCGGTAGCCTTCACGCAGAACTTTTCCTGAGGATGCAGAAGCGAGCAGCTCATTCATTCCAGCGTCCACCTTCGTGCACGTTCGAATCAGCTCATCGCGAAGCAAAAAATTGTGATCTTCATCCGAGTGATCCAGCCCGACTTCGATCTGTGCCAGAAGCGGAAGAAGTTGTCCGCGCAGGTCGCGGATTTTGTTCGCGAGGCTTCCCCGCAGCTGGGCCAGGGCGGCCGCTTGGGATTTGTCGGTTTTGGCGCGGATAAGTTCCGCGACCGCTTCGGCCTGCGTGAGGTCCATTTTGCCGTTCAGGAAGGCGCGGGCGGTGAATTCGCCGGGACCCGCGAGCCGCGCGCCATGCGATGTGCAGAGGTTCAAAATCTTTTGAAGAAGAAAAGGACTCCCGTGAGCCGAAATCTCCATCACGTCTTCGCCCGTGTAACTGTTCGGTGCGCGAAAGATGGTCAGGACAACCTGGTCAACGGCGGCGCCGACGCCAATGGTTCCCACGAGGCACGTGTGCGATGTCGCGTTGGATAAATCCTGATGCTTAAGAGAGTGGAAGAGAGACTGGGCGACGGGAATCGCCTTCGGGCCGCTGATGCGGATGACGCCCAGGCCGCCCTCCCCTAACGGCGTGGCAATGGCGGCAATCGTGTCTTCCGGAGAGTTCATTAACGAACGATGGTCGTCTCAACCACGCGGCTGGGAGTCTGCGTCGTGCGCTGGAAGATCCATTGTGTGAGCATCGTCATCAGATTGTTCGTCAGCCAGTAGAGGACAAGGCCTGACGGGAATCCGTAGAACATCACGGTAAACATGATCGGCATGATGGTCATCATCTGGCGCTGCGTGGGATCGGCGATAGCGCCCGACATGCGCTGCTGAAAGAACATGCCGACGCCCATGATGAGCGGCAGAAGGTGCAGAGGAAAGCCGGCGACGCTGAAGAGAACGTCCGGCGCGGAGAGGTCATGGATCCATCCCACAAACGGTGCGCCGCGCAGTTCATACGCATTGCGCAGCGCGTTGAAGAGCGCAATGAAGACCGGCATCTGGACGACCATGGGCAGGCAGCCGCCGAAAGGATTCGTCTTGGAATTTTTGTAGATATTCATCATTTCAATATTCAGGCGCTTGGGATCGCCTTTGTACCGCGCCTGTATTTCCGCGATCTGCGGCTGGATCTTTTTCATCGCGAGCGTCACTTTAAAGCTCTTGAGCGTGAGCGGCAGGAGCAGGAGCTGGAGGCACATCGTGAGAAGGATGATGGCGACGCCGTAGTTGCCTGTATGGGCCTTGAGGAAATAAAGCGCGCTTAAGATCAGACGTCCGATGCTGGTGAACCAGCCGAAGTCGACGCTGTTTTCAAGCTTTCGGTCATACTTCTTGAGCTGTGTGTAGCCTTTGGGCCCGACATACAGGTCATAGGCAAAGGTTGTTGTGCCGCGGGCAGGCACGACGGTCTTTTCAAAGAGGACGAGCTGAGTTTTATCTTTCGCACCTTGTGCTTGCGCTTCTGCCGTGTGGCCAGATTCAGGAAGGAAAGCGGTCAGATAGTATCGGTTGTCGATGCCCGCCCATTGTCCTGCAGGTTTGCGCTCATTTTCTTTGATCTTATTCGCTTTCTCTTTAATGAGATGGATGGCGCGTGTCACCGCGGGATTTTCTTTCATCTCTCCCGGATCTGTCCCTAAGCCCGGTCCCCAGCCCCAGGTCCATTCCGGAAGCGTGATCGCTCGCGAGGAGGGATTAGAAAAACGGAATGTCACTTTATGCAGATAGCCTGCTGGATTAAGCTCCAGAGTCTTGGTGAGGCGGAGTCCATTGGAAAGTGTCGCCTGCATGATGGCTGATGTTTTTGCCAGCTTCAGATCGAAGGCGCTGTCCGCAAACGTGGCCAGCGGCAGGACATCTGCTTCCGGCGAGAGCACCATATCCACTTCCCGGTTGCCCACTTTTAATCGCCAGTGTTTGACGGCCCCGCCCTCGGACGTCAGGACGATCTCATTGTTTTGATCGCGCAGGATCGTGTCTTTGAGGACCAACGGCTGCCCCATGCGCTTGTGCGCGGAAGCGATTTCGGTCTGCAGCGGAACTCTTTCTGCGACCGCATCATTTTGGATCGGTGCAGGTACTGGCTTTGGCGCCGGAGCGTAACGCGGAATAACAAACGTCGACCATAAAAACAGGAAGCCCATAATAAGGCCCATAGCGATAAAGAAATTCTTTTGCTGCATAGTAGTGTCTCTCCTTAGATTTGAATGGGATCGTATCCCCCGGGGTGCCAGGGGTGGCATTTGAGAAGCCGTAGAACGGTCATCGTAGAACCGTGTAGAAAACCTTTTGTCGACAGAGCCTGCATCGCGTAGTCGGAGCACGTGGGATAAAACCTGCAGCGCCGGGGCCGGCCTGCAAAGACCAACTGATACGAGCGTATCAGGCTTTTGGCGATAGCGGTAATAATCCGGCCTGCTTCCATAGTTTTAACACCAAAGGTTCGACAGTTTGATACCGGGGCTTGGCGAGGGAGGACTTCGCGGAAAACACCATGTCGACCCCCGCGTCCAGTTTGGCTTTATTCAGACGAAACGTCTCCCGTAAGAGACGCTTCATCCGGTTTCGCGCGACGGCATTCCCGTACGCCTTGGGAATCGCCAGACCCAGCCGGGGCTTTTGATCCCGCTCCAGGCCTTCGCGCTTATAAATCCACAGTGTTAACCCCGAGGCCACTAGACGTCGGCCTTCCTTAAAGACTCGCCTGAAATCGACTTTCCGGTGGAGTTTCTCGTCCCAGCGGAATCGCTGGTTCACGGTTTACTTGGGGGTCAGACGCCAGCGGCCCTTTTGGCGCCGGCTTTTCAGCACGCGGCGGCCACCAGGGGTTTTCATTTTTGCGCGAAATCCATGCACTTTAGCGCGGTGTCGTACGTTTGGTTGATATGTCCTTTTTGGCATAACGTGGCGATTATAGTAACATTTCAGCTTAGATTTCCCCTCGGAAGGAGGCTCCCATGAAGAAAAAAGCCGCGAAAAAGAAAATCAAAGCCCCCAAAAAGGCCAAAGCGAAAAAATCGGTCAAAGCGAAGAAGTCGAAACCAAAAGCCAAGGCCAAAAAATCATCGCGTCGAGCCTCCGCCAAAGTCGCTTCCGTCCCTAAACCCGGCGTCATCGCGCCGAAAAACGGCATCCTGTTGGGATACGTGGAAGACTATTACGCGAAGATCGGCGTGATTGCGCTCACGTTGAAGAAACCACTTGCCGTAGGCCAGAAAATCCAGGTGCTGGGGCATACGACCAATTTTGAACTCATGGTTGGCTCCCTGCAGATCGATCATGCTTCCGTCACCAACGCAGGAGCGGGCGATGGCATTGGTATCAAAGTCATCGACCGTGCCCGAAGCGGGGACCACGTCTACTTGTTGAAATAAGCGCGGTGCTGTTCCGTTCATCCACCTTGGTGCTTGCCCTCCTCGGAGGGATGTTTTTTCAATCTCCCGTTCATGCGGCCAAGAAGCTTCTCGAAGGCAAAATTATTGTGCTCGACCCGGGCCACGCGGTGAAAAACGCGGCGGGTAAGATTATTAATCCGGGCGCGCAGTCGCGCGGCAGCAGTGGAGTATTAGAAAGGGATGTGGCCTTGCGCGTGGCTGAGACGGTGGCTCCCCTGCTCGAAGCTCAGGGCGCAAAAGTTTTCATGACGCGCACGGGCATGAATCCCTGGCGCTACGGATTTTCGCCGCAGGCGGATAATCGCGGCCGGGCAGTCCTCGCGAATATCGTCGATGCTGATGCGTATGTGCGCGTCCACTGCGATTGGAATCGTGATCGACGGTTTAAAGGGTTCACCACGTTTTATTATCGCTGGGGAAGCCGGGCGCTCGCGTCCTCGATCCATGAGTCGTTAGCACGCGCGCTGACGGGACACCGCAACAATGGCCTGAAGCGCAGGAGTTTTGTCAGCATCTCGGCACAGATGCCGGCTGTGCTCGTAGAACTTGGCGTGCTCTCGCATAAGCAGGAAGGCAAAGAGCTCGCTCAGGAAGCGCATCAATCGCATCTGGCGATGGCTGTGGCGGAAGGCATCATCGGCTACTTTCAGAAGGAAAATTCTTAATGTTCGAATACGGCAAAGCGTATGACGTCATCGTTGTGGGAGCAGGCCACGCGGGCTGCGAGGCGGCGCTTGCCTCGGCGCGCATGGGGAAAACCACGCTTCTTCTCACGATGAACCTCGATACGGTGGGCCAGATGTCCTGCAATCCTTCGATCGGCGGTCTGGCCAAAGGACAGATTGTCCGCGAACTCGACGCGTTGGGCGGCGAAATGGCGAAGAACACCGACCGTTCCGGCCTGCAATTCCGGATACTCAACGCCACGCGCGGTCCAGCCGTACAGTCGCCGCGAGCTCAATGCGACAAAAAGCTTTATCAGTTCTCGATGAAGCACGTGATCGAGCGCCAGCCCAATCTTGATTTGAAGCAGGGCGAGACGATCCGTGTTTGTGTAGAACATGGGCGCATCCATGGGGTCGAGATCAAGACTGGAACCCTATATAAAGGAAGAGCCGTCATCCTGACCACGGGGACCTTCCTTCGCGGGCTCATGCACATCGGCCTGACCCAGCATCTGGGCGGCCGCGCTGGGGAACACGCCGCGCAGCATCTCTCCGGTCCCTTGCAGGAATTAGGTTTTGAAATGGGCCGGCTCAAAACCGGCACGCCGCCGCGGTTAAACGCGCGGACAATCGATTTTTCTGTTTGCGAGAAACAGCCCGGCGATGAGCCTCCTATTCCTTTCTCCCACTTTACGGAACGTCTCACGCAGGAACAGTTGCCTTGCTGGATCACATACACGCAGGAAGAGACGCACCAGATCATCCGTGAGAGCCTCGACCGATCACCGCTTTATTCCGGCGTCATCAAGTCCAAGGGGCCGCGCTATTGCCCGTCGATTGAGGATAAGGTCGTCAAATTTCCGGAGAAGACGCGGCATCACATCTTTCTCGAGCCTGAAGGACTTG
>JANLWZ010000282.1:0-7358 GCA_031364865.1 Elusimicrobiota bacterium | reverse complement strand
ACCCTTCGTCAAACTGGGCATCACTCACCAGACCGGTATTGCCATGCCGGAGCTTGCGCTGAACGTTCCGGTCAACCAGTGGGTGCACAGACGCATTAAATTCACGGATTACATTTTGAATGAATCGTTGATGGGGGCCATCGTCAATCCGTTTCTGTTTACTTCTTACAACGGCGCCAACACTTTTTACATCGACAACGTGCGCTACGTCGATTCCGCGACCTCTCCGATTTTCTCTGTGCGGTTGTGCAACATGGGGGATACGGCCTGCGTGACATCGCCTCCGGAAATCACCTGGAGTAACTCTGCCTCTTCGTGGCGTGTGGCCGACCAGTACATACAACTCACTTTGGATTCCGATTCGACCTTATGGGGTGTGCAGATCTACACGAACAACCGCGCTGGCAGCGCGAACCCACAGTACATCGTGAACGGTTCCTCAAACCCTGTTGGGCTCGTGAACACGACGCAGCGAAGACTCACGGTTCCTCTAGCGTGGAGCATCAAGGCCGGTACACAACCTGTGGCGGCGGTCACACCAACAGCCGCAGAACCGAACAACGGCGCCGACCTGAATTCATTCCAATGGATTTACATGAAGGATGCCCTGACGCCTAACATTCCGCAGGACAACACCACCGCCTTTGTTCCTGGAGAACTGCCTGTTACTGTGAAAAACAACGTCGGCATCCATTACGGGCAGCAAAACACGGACTTTGGCGCGGAGACGCCACCCAACTACATTTTCCTTGAAGCAGACTTTGGAAAAGCGCTTGCGCAGCACACCTACAGAACTAATACACTCACCCTGGAATTCTTCAATCTGTAAATCATCTTAAGGGGGACACCCATGCGAGTTAAGACCGTTTCGGCCTTTGCCGGGCTTTTGGCGCTATGTTTTTTTGTCCAACCTGCGAACGCTATGTCCCCGCACTCCTTGAGCGTGGGCATCGGTGGCGTTTTTCCGTATACAGAAATCGATACGGGTCCTCTGGGGGCCGGCGATCAGAGAGTGGGCGATAACGGAGCGGTTGTCGGACTACGCTACCTCTTCGCGTCAACACCTCGCATCGATGTCGGCGGCAGTATTGAATTTCTGAGTACGGGAAAAGAAGCCTATACGATTGGCACGGCCGTCGGGGAGCACTACATGAATTCGACACTGCTCATGGTCAACGCAAAAATCCATCCGGAAACCACCAACAACTTCGTTCCCTATTTTTTAGGCGGGATAGGACTTCACTCTACGGAATTCAATTTCGATCTAAGCCCTGCACCGGGGTTTGTCTGGTCCTCGGGCAACCCGACGGAAACGCGCCCTGTGATATCGGATACGCAAACGGGAATGGCTGTTTCTCTGGGACTCGGCGTGGACTATAACGTCACGCCCAATTTCTTTCTGGCTTTTGAAGGCCGCTTGGACATCCTCAGCAAGGAAGAGTATGAAGCGACGGCTTATGGACAGTCCATTGGCATCCTTCAGGCGGAGACGGGTGCCACCAACGGCATTCTGCAGGTGCGAGCGGGTTTTCGCTTCGGGAAGGTTTCCGAAGATTCCACCTCGAATCCCGCGCCAGATCAGCCCAAAACTATGCCAGCCAAAGTCGAAGGCGCTATCTAGATTTCGAAAAGACTTCTGGTTAGCCGAGGCTGGGGAAAATGAAGGGAATTTTCGGACTTTCAAAGTAGATTCGAATGCCGACGTGCGGACCGCTGCGGTCCATGTGCGAGGATGTTAACCACCTGTAGCCGAGACTGACTCCCACCGTCTTCGAACACATCCAATAGAAGCCCTGATCGGCGTCCATGACGGCATCCACGGTATAGACATTGAACTCTGTGCGGTGATACAGAATCCAATATTTCGAAAGCTTGTGTTCGCCTACGAATCCAACAGCCGCTCCCAGGCGCGGGCCTAAGTTCGATCCCATGAGATCCAGCTCCCAGAGATGGCTGCCGCGCACAATGCCGAAGAGTCCTCCCCAATTCACCATATAGCCCGAGCTGCTCGGGTTCGCTGGTTCGCCAATCACGAAATCCAGGTTGGAGTGATGGAGCCCGGCCACCATGCCCACGAAAGCGTTTACATCCGGGTCTAAAAAACGCAATCGAACGCGTCCGCTTTGCGCCCCGGAGCCATCGTAATTCAAGCGTTCCACCCAGGCATCGACATCTAGAGAGCGGATGAAATCAGTGTTAGGAGGGATGACCGCTTCATGCTTTAAAACAGGTCCAACCGCAAAAAGCGGCAAGCTAGTGAAGATCAGGACTAAAAAGAGGGAGAAAGAATTCTGCTTAGGTTGCATTCAAGGAATTTGGAGCGGGTGAAGGGAATCGAACCCTCATCTCATGCTTGGGAAGCACGCATTCTACCACTGAACCACACCCGCATTTGACGGTCATTATGCCTCTACGGGCCCTCTAACGTCGAGTAGATTCTCTCGGTATTCCTGATAAAATAATCCATCTTTTAGCTCGAGGGGACCTCCATGAAATCGAACACTGCACACGGACTCAAAACTCATAGTCATGTCATTTCCGAAGGCATCGATCGGGCGCCGGCGCGCGCCATGCTCAAGGGCATCGGCTTCACCGAAGAGGACATGCACAAACCCTTTATCGGCGTGGCCAATACGTGGATCGAGACCATGCCGTGCAATTTCAATCTGCGGGAACTCGCCGTCCAAGTGAAAAAAGGCATCCGTGCAGCCGGCGGAGTACCGTTTGAATTTAACACGATCGCGATTTCCGACGGCGTCACGATGGGTACGGAAGGTATGAAAACTTCCCTCATTAGCCGCGAAGTGATCGCCGACTCCATTGAACTCGCCGTCCGCGGCTATTGTTTCGATGGTCTTGTGTGTCTCTCCGGTTGCGATAAAACCATCCCAGGGACCGTCATGGCGATGGCGAGGCTCAATCGCCCTTCGATCATGCTCTACGGCGGCTCGATCATGCCCGGCAGGTTTCAAGGGCGTGACGTCACCATTCAGGACGTTTTCGAAGGTGTGGGGGCTTACGCGGCTGGAAAAATGTCGGAGAAGGATCTCCTCGAGCTTGAAGCCAATGCCTGTCCAGGTGCTGGTGCCTGCGGCGGACAATTTACCGCCAATACGATGGCGATGGCCTTCGAGTTTCTAGGTGTTTCGCCTATGAACGCCAACAGCGTTCCGGCTGTTGATCCCGGGAAAGACGCTGTCGCCTACCGTGCTGGCCAACTCGTGATGGAACTCCTCAGAAAGAACATCACGCCCAAAAAAATCATGACGAGAGCCGCCTTTTTGAATGCGGTGACCGCGGTTGTTGCTTCGGGCGGCTCCACCAACGCCGTTTTGCATCTCCTGGCTTGCGCACATGAATCCGGCATCAAGCTTTCGATCGATGAGTTCGATCGCATCAGCAAAAAAACGCCTTTTATCGCGGATCTTAAACCCGGCGGAAAGTACGTGGCTGTCGACTTGCACCGTGCCGGCGGCATTGGCCTCCTCGCCAAAAAATTGATCGAAGGAAAGAAAATCGACGGCTCCTGTATCACGGTGACGGGCAAAACGCTCGCCGAAGAAGCCGCGGCTGTTGTGGAAACCCCGGGACAGGTGGTTATCCGCTCCATCGATAATCCGCTCAAAGAAACCGGTGGTTTGGTTATTCTCAAAGGAAATCTGGCGCCTGAAGGCTGCGTGCTGAAAGTCGCTGGCCACAACTACAAGACTTTCACGGGAACAGCGAAAGTCTATGACCGCGAAGAAGACGCTTTTAAGGCCGTGAAAGATCACAAAGTGGTCTCCGGCGATGTGGTGGTCATCCGCTACGAAGGCCCCAAGGGCGGTCCCGGCATGCGCGAGATGCTGGCCGTTACCGCGGCCATTGTCGGCGAGGGACTCGGTGATACCGTGGCGCTTATGACGGACGGACGCTTCTCCGGCGCCTCACATGGCATTGTCATCGGCCACATGGCGCCCGAGGCTTTTGTGGGCGGGCCGATTGGCGCTGTTCAAAACGGAGACCGCATCACGATCGACATTGCCAAGCGCACACTCACGCTGGACGTCACGGCCAAAGAGCTTAAAAAACGTCTCGCCAGGTTCAAAGCGCCCAAGCCGCGTTACACCTCAGGTGTTATGGCGAAGTACGCGCGCGACGTTTCCTCCGCCTCTCTCGGAGCTGTTACCACATAGCTCCCTTCTCCCGCCGAAGGTGGGAGAAGGTTAGGATGAGGGCAAAAGTTCCGCGGGAGAGGGTGCGAAATCCAATGGATAAAACAGTCGTAGCAGCAGCTCTCGAAGAAATCGGCACGCTCCTTGAACTCAGAGGGGAAAATCCCTTTAAGTCGCGTGCCTTTCATAACGGCTCACGCCTGATGGATGGCATTTCCAACCTGGACGAACTCGTCCGCGATAAGAAGCTCACCACCGTCAAAGGCATCGGCGAAGGTCTAGCTGAAAAAATTGAGATCCTCTGGACGACCGGCAAACTCCCTTATCTGGAAGAATTAAGAAAATCCCTGCCGGCAGGTCTTCTGGATGTGATCCGCGTGCAGGGTGTCGGTCCCAAGCGCGCGAAGCTCCTCTATGACAAACTCAAAATCAAAGACATCGCCGGCCTCGAGAAGGCCTGCCAGGACGGCAAGGTCGCCAAGCTCGAAGGATTCGGCGAAAAGTCCCAGGAAAATATCCTCAAAGGCCTCGCGTTTTTAGGCAAGCATGCCGAGGCGCACCGTTACGATGACGCGCACGAGGCCGCAGAGCGCGTGCTGGCGGAAATCCAACGCATTCCCGGCATTCTCCGGACATCCGTCTGCGGCAGTCTGCGGCGTCACAAAGAAGTGATCCGCGATGTGGACATCCTCGTGAGCGCAAAAAACGGTGAAGCCGTGCTCAAGAAAGTAGCGGCGCTGCCTGAGGTGGAGAGAATACTGGGTCAGGGTGAAACGAAAGCCAGTGTGTTGCTCAAAAGGGGCATTCAAGTGGACGTCCGGGTATTGAAGGACAAAGAATTTCCTTACGCACTGCATTACTTTACAGGCTCGAAAGAGCACAACATTGCCATGCGCCAGCGCGCGATAGAGCGCGGTTGGAAATTGTCCGAATACGGCCTCTTCGATAAGAACGATAAGCTGATCCCCTGCAAAGAAGAAGACGATATCTTTAGAAAGCTTGGCCTTTCGCCGATTCCGCCCGAAATGCGCGAAGATCGCGGAGAAATTGAAGCTGCGGCAAAAGGGAAACTCCCCAAACTCATCGAGTACAAAGATATTCGAGGTGTCTTTCATGTGCATAGCACATGGTCGGACGGTAAAGCTCCTTTAGAAGACATGGTGGCTGAAGCCGAACGTTTAGGCTGGGAGTATGTGGGCATCTCCGATCACTCCAAAACGGCGGTATACGCCAATGGACTTTCCATCGAGCGAGTTACACTTCAAGCAAAAGAAATCGAAAAGCTCAGGAAGAGATTTAAAATTCATATCTTCTGGGGAACGGAGTGCGATATCTTAAAGGACGGGACGCTTGATTATCCTGATGCAGTGCTGGCGAACTACGATTTCGTGATCGGCTCTGTGCACTCCATCTTCAATTTGCCGGAAGCCGAAATGACGCAGCGTATCATCCGCGCCATGAAGAATAAGTATCTCACGATTCTGGGACACATGACAGGGAGACGTCTGCTGGTGCGTGAGCCCTATGCCGTGAAGCATTCTGATGTGTTGCGCGCGGCAGCGGACACGGGTGTTGTGGTCGAGCTCAACTCCCATCCACAGCGTTTTGATATTGATTGGCGTGAGCTGCCGCGCGCCAAAGAGCTGGGTGTTAAAATAAGCATCAACCCGGATGCGCATAGCGTGGCGGGCCTGAGGGTCGTGTCTTATGGCGTAGGCATGGCGCGCAAAGGATGGCTTACGGCAAGTGACGTCATCAATACACTGCCGCTTCCAGCGATGAAAACCTGGCTGAAGCGCCGAGGGCGCTAAAGGAGATGCTATGGATCTACGGCATTATTGTTCTGCTGGTTGCACTTCTGGTCATCCCCAACGCTCTGTACGCCTTCAGAAAGTTTCTCGAAAACCGCAATCTTCTTTTGTTCTTAGTCTATTTGGGATTCTTGGCGCTGTTAGCTTATCTTTTGCTCCATGTCAGCTCGCGCACGGCCGAACTCGTGCAGACGGCGAAGGCGGTGTACACGGAGACAGAATGAAGATGATCGACGAACAGCTGGTCGGGCGCGGCATCAGCGATCAGCGAGTGCTGGAGGCCATGCGCCGAGTGCCGCGTGAACGGTTTGTTCCAGAGGATTTACGTGCGCGTGCCTACGAAGACAAGGCTCTGCCGATCGCTCATGACCAGACTATTTCTCAGCCGTACATTGTCGCTCTCATGACGCAGCTGCTCGACCTTTATGGGAATGAAAAAGTACTAGAAATCGGCACAGGATCCGGTTACCAGGCGGCCATTTTAGGAGAACTTGCCAAGGACGTTTATACGATCGAGATCATTCCAGAGCTCGCCCGAGAATCGAGTCAGCTGCTTCAGGCGCTTGCCTACAAAAATATCCACGTCAGACAAGGAAACGGTTATCTAGGCTGGCCGGATCACGCGCCGTTTGATGCGATCATCGTGACCTGTTCGCCGGATCATGTGCCGCAGCCGCTCGTGGATCAGCTTAAAGAGGGCGGCCGGATGGTCATTCCCGTCGGCACATGGCCTAAAAATCAAACCCTATTCCAATACCTTAAGGTCGCTGGAAAGCTCGAGAGTCGGCCGCTCATTCCGGTGTCCTTTGTTCCCATGACGGGCGACATAAAATGACCTTTGTGGCGAAGCTCCTGCCGCAGCTCCAGAAGCACTGGCCGCACCCGCGCTGCGAAGTCAATCACCGGAACGCTTATGAACTCATGGTTGGCGTGATCCTTTCTGCACAATCCACCGATAAGACCGTCAATGACATAACACCGGCGCTTTTTAAAAAGTATCCCTCGATTTCTGCCATGGCGCGCGCCACTCCACTGGATGTGGAAAAAATGGTCTATCGATGCGGCTTCTTCCGCGCCAAAACCAAAAGCATCCTGGGCGCCTGCCGGATGATCATGGACAAATTGAACGGGGAAATGCCGAAGACTCTTGAAGACTTGATCGAGCTGCCTGGCATTGGCCGCAAAAGTGCCAACGTGATCATGGGCGCCATCCATGGTATCGGCTGTGGTATCGTGGTCGACACCCACATGATCCGGCTCGCGAATCGCTTTCAATTATCCAGAGGGGATGATGCTGTGAAGATCGAACAGGACCTGATCAAGGTTGTACCGCAGAAAAATTGGGTGTATTTCTCGCAGTCCATGGTGCTTCACGGACGTTATATTTGTCTCG
>JANLWZ010000216.1:0-3958 GCA_031364865.1 Elusimicrobiota bacterium | reverse complement strand
GCTGAGCGAAGGGTTTGTCGTGACACTCGACACGAGAGTCCCTAAGAATGTGGCGGACGTGGCCACCTCCATGCGATAACCTGCGCCGGTGTTCACGCCTGGACCACTGCTGAACGCCACCCAATTTGCAGTAATCGTCGTGCTGTCCACCGAATAGAGTTGCACCCCTGTCAGGAGGCTCGCGAGTGTAGACGTCGACACAGGAGTGACATTGGCATAGAGAGTTGTCCCGCCCGAGTAAAACGCACCGGCCCGCAGGAAATAGGTGGTATTGGGGGAAAGTTCCGCGGCCGAGCTTACGACGAGCGAGGTGAACGTTGGATTGGTCGTCGCGGTGGAATAGAGCGTGCCAGTGAAATTGCTCGCGGTGGAAGCGTCAACGGAGAAAGCATCGGCGTTTCCGACAGTCCATCCCACAGTAATCGTGGAGAGATACACCGCCTGGACCACAGGGTTATTGGGGGCGCTCTGGCCGGTGCGCGTACTTCCTGGAATCACTACGAAGTTTGCAACACTATTCCAGTTCAGTCCCCCCACCCTCATGTAATAAGTCGTGTAGCCGCTTAAGCCCGTCACGGTGAGAGTGCTGAGATTCACGCTTGCCGTAACGGATGAAAATAATGTGCCTGTGAAATTGCTGGCCGTGGAAGCCTCGAGGCGGTACCCCGAAGAAGTATTCACCCCTGGGCCGCTGCTGAACGCTACCCAGTTTGCGGTGACACTCGTAAAAAATGTCCGATAAATCTGCCCGCCGGTGACGAGGCTCGTGAGCGTGGCGGTCGACACGGGCGTTGTGAGAGCGTAACCCGTTGTTTGATTATTGGCGAGTGAGCCGACGCGCAGATAGTACGTGGTGTTGGGGTTCAAGGATGCCGGCGTTGTGAGCGTGGTCGTCATGGAGCTTGCGCTTACGGAAGAAACGATTGTTCCGGTGAAGTTCGAAGCGGTGGATGCCTCCACAACATACCCGTTCGTGGATGAAGCAAGTCCCCAGGAGGCGGCCACGCTGGAGGCGAAGACATTCGTGATGGATGCGTTCACCGGGACGGTGGATTGGAAGGGCATGACCTCATAATAGAGATAGGTGATTTGTGCGCCGGAGGTCGGCGCCGTTGTTCGCATATTTACCGACGTTCCAGTAGTGGGCGTGGTCGTGTTCTGACGTACCAGGGCGGCAGTAATCGATCCGGAGAAAGCTTGAGAAGTAACGAATGTTTCGTAACTCGGCAACGTGATGCTATTGCTGTTCCAATCATTCACCGCTATGAATCCCCAGGATCCGTCGGCGGTTGACGTATACGTGGTGGTGACCACCCCGGAGAGGCCCCGCGCTGACCCGCTGGACTGGATCGGAGTGTCGGTGTTGAACCCGGTGAACACCAGCGCTTGCACCAGCATATTAAGGCCGGTATCTACTTCACTGACTGAAATGGTCAAATTCGAAATGGAAGCGGTAGTTGTGGCGCGCCAGACCTGTATACGCGGATCACTTGTCGAGTTTCCCGCTGGTCCATAAGCGGTGTAGTTTAAATCCGGCGTCTGATTGTCGGAAATAGTAAAGGTGTTCGCTGTAATGTCTCCATCCGTCAGAACATTCACTATGATCAAGGAATTGGCCGGCACCGAAAAGGACGGCGTTGTTTGGTTGCCTGTTCCAGACACCCGGTTCGGCGTCGAAGGATCCAGCGCCAGAGCGGACCAGGCGCGGGAAGGCAGGCATACGGCCAGCGCAGAACCAAGGATGCAGAGCGCAGGGATATACCATCCTGAGTTCTGACTTTGGAGGTCTGAGTTGGTGCGAGGCCGCCGCCTGAGCATGCTCGCTTATAAAGTGGAATAAGGGGCATTTCAAGTAGAAGAGTTGTAAATTTTGTGCATAGCCATTCGCATCTACTTTTAGACACGTTTGATGTTAAGATTTGCCCCCGCTGTGACATTTCGTTGAGGCGGGGAGTAGGGCGATAAATCGTCATACCCCGGTTCCTGGAGGGGAGGAGGTACGGTGGCACAAATCGTCATTCTTCGCGGGCACTCTTTTCGTCATCCCCCACGGCCACAGGTGGGGGATCCATGCATCAAGTAAAAATGAATAATTTCATGAGTTTTGCATCAAAGTATTGTGAGAGAAAAAATTCCTTGTGTTTACATGTTGTCCAACGGACTGCGAGGAACTCTCTACATCGGTGTCTCTTCAAACCTGCTAAATCGTATATGGCAACATAAGAATCATTTCTTATCAGGTTTTACCGAACGCTACAAATTGCATAGCTTAGTCTGGTATGAAATCCATCCAACAATGGAATCAGCGATTCGTCGAGAAAAGGCATTAAAAGATTGGAACAGACAATGGAAGATAAGGCTCATTCAAAAAATAAATCCTGATTGGAAGGACTTGTCAGATGAATTTGATTCGTCTGGATCCCCCGCCAGTACCTGCGGGGGATGACGGCCTTTTTACCTCCCACCCTACTAACCTACTACCTTCCTCACCTACTACCCTCCCAACCTACTAACTTACCAATCACTTAAATCTAAACTCATTTCAATCTGACAAATAGGACAGTTTCGTACAGTCTAAATTGTTGTTAATGATTTACTTGACCTTTCATTCCTCCCAAGCTACGTGTTACCTGTAACATTCAATTAACCGTCCCGTCATTTGGCCGTCATATTCATCCGGCTAACTTGATGCAGGCGGGGCCAGAAGTCGTCAGAAAGGACAACGTTTTCACTATGAAAAACTTACGCAAACTTTTCTTGCTGTCCGCATTCCTCTCTACTTTCTGCCCTACCGATGGCCATGCGCTGCCTATGAATGTTCCGGATTTTTCGCTGGATACTTCGCGCACAAAAATTTCAAGCGCCAAGAGCGGCCTGTGGTCCGATCCGACCACCTGGCAAGGCAATCAGATTCCCACAAGCAATCAGGTGGCTAATATTGCCACCGGTCATACCGTGACCATCGATGATGTTTCTGCTGTTGCTTATACGGTAGGTGTACAAGGAACACTTCGCTTCAGCCCGTCGGTGAACACGCGCCTTAATGTCACTAATCTTCTGGTGATGCCAGCCACCATGAGCGTCGCTCAGGGCCATCTCGAAGTCGGCACAGCGGCGAGTCCCATCGCTTCCACGGTGACCGCGGAAATCATTTTCGCAGACAATCCGTTGGGATTTGGCGTCGCCGATCCCGAACAATTCGGCAACGGCCTCATCGGATTTGGAAAAACAACGATGCATGGCGCGATCGCCACACCCACTTTTCAGCGCGTGGCCACCGAACCAAAAGCCGGAAACACGACCTTAAGCCTGTCCATCGCTGTCTCCGGCTGGGAAGTCGGCGACAGACTCATCCTGCCGGATACGCGCCACATCAAAGAAAGCGAAGTCACTCCCGCCAACGGGTGGATGAACGCGGTAAACCAATGGGAAGAGCGCACGGTTTCGGCCATTTCTGCGGACGGCAGAACCATCACCCTGAACACGGGACTCCAATTCGATCACCTTGGCGCGCGGGACTTAAACGGAGTTCTGGATTTTCTTCCGCACGTGGGAAATCTCAGCCGCAACGTAATTCTCAGGTCCGAAAATCCGTCGGGCACGCGCGGACATACGATTTTCATCCACGGCGCCGAAACGGACATTCGCTATGTCGCTTTCAAAGATCTGGGCCGCACCACCTTCAAACCCTTGACCAGTCAGGGCGGCTCAAACAACCAGGTCGGCCGCTATCCGATCCATATGCATCACTACTCCGGGCCTTTGACGACACCGGCCAACGGTTACCAGTACACACTCCTCGGCAACAGCGTCGACGGCGGTTCGTCGGCAACACAATTCAAATGGGGCATCACGGTTCACAACAGCCACTACGGGCTGATTCAAGACAACATCGTTTATAACTACAACGGCTCTGCGATCGCGACCGAAGACGGCTCGGAGAGCTTCAATCGGTTTG
>JANLWZ010000206.1:0-3163 GCA_031364865.1 Elusimicrobiota bacterium | reverse complement strand
GAAAGAAAACAACCAGCACGATCAGGCGGCGGGCGCAGGAGATCATTCGTTTTCGACGAGGATGTTCTGGATTTTCGGCCAGTCTCGCTCCCAGTCGACGGGCTTATGCATATAGGCCTCGGCGCCAGCGCCGATGCCCTCCGTGATGTCTTCAACACGGCTCGAGCTCGTTAAAAGGACGAGCGGCACTTTTTTCGTGGCCGGGTTTTCTTTGAGCTGTTTGAGCAGGGTTAAACCGTCTATCCCGGGCATCGCAATATCCGAGATGACGAGATTCGGTTTTTCTTTGATGACCATCTCGACTACTTTTTCGGGGTCGGTCGTGGAGATCACCTGAAAGCCCTTCTGCTTCAAGAAACGCGTGAGGTAGTCCAGAATGAAGGGGTCGTCATCTACGGCCACAATAACTTTTTGCTTGAGTTCCACAGGCTCATTTTATCCTATTTGGCATAATTTGCTGGTGAGCAAGCGTTCCTTCCTTTTTGTTTGCACCGGCAACACCTGCCGCAGCCCGATGGCGGCCGCGCTTTTCCTCTATATGCTGGAAAAAGAGAAGATCGGGGGGATCGAAGCCTTCTCGCGCGGCCTGAGTGTCGTGACACCAGAGCCCATGACGAAGGAAGCACGCGACGCTCTGGCGAAGATCGGCGTTCCAGCGCCTCCGCACAATTCCCGGCACCTGAACGAAGACGCTGTGAAGAAAGCGGACGGCCTATTCACCATGACGGAGGCGCAGACTCTGCAGATCCTGCAGCGCTTCCCAGACGCCAAAGGAAAAACACGCAGGCTGGCTTCCGACGACATTGCCGATCCCATGGGCGGTTCGCCAAGCGACTACGAGAAGTGTAGAATAGATATCCAAAACGCTTTGTCAGACCTGTTGACCGATCTCAAATCTGAAGGGAGTTCCAAGACGTGAAAAGCATCCTGAAAAAACAAGATTCTGCCGTCTATAAGGCCATTCTGGGCGAAACGCAGCGCCAAGCCTGGACGCTCGAACTCATTGCGTCAGAAAACATGGTGTCGGAAGCCGTGCTGGAAGCGCAGGGGAGCGTCCTCACCAACAAATACGCCGAAGGCTATCCGGGCAAACGCTATTACGGCGGCTGCGAGCAGGTGGATATCGTTGAAAATATCGCCATCGAACGGGCGAAGAAACTTTTTGGCGCCGAACATGTGAACGTCCAGCCGCATTCCGGCAGCTCCGCCAACATGGCCGTATATCTCTCCATGCTTCAACCCGGCGACGCGGTGATGGGGCTCAATCTCGCCCACGGAGGCCATCTCACGCACGGTCATCCGATGAATTTTTCCGGCAAATACTTTAAAGTCGTCGGCTTTAACGTCGACAAAACCACCGAGCTCATCGATTACGACGAGGCCGAGCGCCTCGCGATGGAACATCGTCCAAAACTGATCTGCGTGGGTGCTTCTGCCTATTCGCGGACCTTTGATTGGGCCAGGTTCCGCGCGATCTGCGACAAAGTCGGCGCGCTCTACATGACGGACATCGCGCATTATGCGGGCCTCATCGCCGCAGGGCTCTACCCCTCCCCCGTACCGTATGCGGATTTTGTCACGACGACCACGCACAAGACGCTCCGCGGCCCGCGCGCAGGCATGGTTATGTGTAAAGCTCAATACGCGCAAGCGCTCGACAAGTTTATATTCCCCGGCATTCAAGGCGGACCGCTGATGCACGTGATTGCGGCTAAGGCAGTGGCTTTCGCTGAGGCGCTTACGCCAGCCTTTAAGGTGTATCAGAAGCAGGTCAAAACGAACGCCGAAACGCTCGCCGCCGAATTAACGAAGCAGGGCTTCCGCATCGTGACCGGCGGCACCGACTGCCACATGTTCCTCGTCGATCTTCGCCCGAAGTCCATCACCGGTAAAATCGCCGAAGAAACGCTTGATCGTGCCGGCATTACGGTGAATAAAAACGCGATCCCTTTCGATCCGGAAAAGCCGTTCATCGCCTCCGGCGTCCGCATCGGCACGCCTGCGATCACGACGCGTGGCTTGAAAGAAAAGGACATGGTGAAAGTGGCCGCCTGGATCAACCGGGCCATCACGAATCACCAGAACCCCAAAGAGCTTGCGAAGGTCAAGGCTGAAGTAAAAGCCCTCTGCCTCAAATTCCCGATGTACAAGGAGCGCCTGAAAGCGTAATGGGGACAATCTACCTCGCCGCTTTCCTGGTCGCCTGCGCTTCAAGTTTCACCGCCACACCTTTTGCTATCTGGCTTTCCAAACGCATGGGCGTCATGGACCAGCCGGATGCCCGCAAAGTCCACCAGGTCCCGATCCCTCGCTGGGGCGGCCTTGGCATCTATATAGGAATCTTGGTTGGACTGCTCGGTACCTTCATTGGCTTTCCGCGCTTCCGGCAGCTTCTCGACTATCGCTACCCGCTCTACAGCCAGGGCGAACTCCTCAACGTCATCAGCCTGAACAAACAGCTGGCGGGTATTCTGGTCGGGCTCACCTTTGTGACGGCGCTCGGTATGCAGGACGACCGCAAAGGCGTGGCAGCGCTTCCGAAACTGCTCACCCAGATCATCGCCTCCCTGGTCGCCCTGAATTACGGCGTGCAGATCATGGGACTGCGCCTTCCGTTTTTCGAGTACGCGCAATTTCCCATTCTGCTGTCGCAGATCATTACCGTCTTCTGGGTGATCGGTTTCATGAACGCCATCAACCTGGCCGATGGACTGGACGGCCTGGCGGCGGGACTCGCCTGCATCGCGGCCTGCACCTTTTTAGCCGTCGCGATCATCCAGGGCGATACCGATACGCCGTTTATCGCCAAGCAGCTGAAGCTGGCAGGCATTCTTTCGGCACTACTCGCAGGAAGTTGTTTGGGATTTTTACCGTATAATTTCTCGCCGGCCAAAGTTTTTATGGGGGATGGCGGCGCGCTCGGGATCGGTTTTCTCCTGGGCACGATCACCGTGATCGGAACGCTGAAAACGACGGCGGTGCTCTCCGTGATGATCCCCGTGATTGTCGTGGCCCTGCCCGTGATCGACGTCAGTATGGCGATGATCCGGCGCTACAAAAAAGGTACCCGGCTGATGGAGCCGGACAAAGAGCACCTGCATCATCGCCTGATGGCTCGCGGCTGGACGGCCAGAGAAGTGGTGCTGCTGGTGTACGTGCTGAC
>JANLWZ010000191.1:0-7677 GCA_031364865.1 Elusimicrobiota bacterium | reverse complement strand
TATCGTTGACGATGGAAGCTCCGATCAGACACTGCAGAGAGTAAAACAGCTTTCTACCAGCTTCCCTCACATCAAATGGGCGCATCATGCGGTCTGTCAGGGCTATGGGGCGGCGATTCGAACCGGGCTTCGGCTGTCGAAGTATCCCTGGATCTTTTTTTCGGATGGCGACCGGCAGTTTGTTCTTGATGAACTCACGACGCTGGCGGCGCTGTCGGATCAAGCGGACATCATCACCGGCTATCGCGTCCAGCGAGCCGATCCGCTGCACAGACGTCTCAACGCCTGGCTGTTTGAAAAAGGGATGCGTTATTGCTTTGGTCTGCGTGTGCGCGACGTGAATTGCGCGTTTAAACTTTTGCGGAGCGACGTCGTGAACGCGTTGTCTCTTGTGAGTTCGGGTGCGCTGATTAACGGAGAGATCCTCACCAAAGCGGTCCGTCGTGGAGCCAAAGTGCTTTCGGTGCCGGTCTCTCATCGTCCCCGTCAATGCGGACAGCAAAGCGGCGCAAATCTGGCCGTGATTGCGCGAGCGATGAAAGAATTCCTCTCGTTGCGGCGAGAACTTCGAGCCACCTCATGACGCGAACGCAAAAAAACACTGGGCTTTTGACGGGCATCCTCTTGGCAGCACTTTTCGTGGCTTACCAACCCTCCCTCACGGGCGACTTTCTTTGGGACGACGATGCTTATATCAGCCAGAACAGTACGCTTAAAACCACCCAAGGACTTAAGGACATCTGGACGAAGCTGGGAGCCACGCCGCAGTACTATCCGCTGACCTTCACCAGTTTCTGGCTTCAGTATCAGCTTTGGGATCTGCATCCGACAGGCTACCACCTCATCAATGTGCTGTTCCATGGTTTAAATGCCGTACTCCTGGCCTTGCTGTTGACGCGATTATCCGTACCCGGAGCCTGGGTGGCTGCCTTTCTCTTTGCCCTGCATCCGGCCATGGTCGAATCTGTCGCGTGGATGACAGAGCACAAAAACACGCTCTCCACCTTCTTTTATCTGCTCACGCTGCTCTCCCTTCTGAAAAACGGGAAATGGACGGCGGTCTTTTTTGCGTGCGCGCTGCTGAGTAAAAGCATCACCATGACTCTGCCGTTTGTCTGTCTCGCCCTGGCTTTCTGGATGCGTCAGCGGTTGGACTTTCGTACCCGGCGCATGTTATGGATCCTCGCGGGACTGGCGGTGTGTTCGGCAGCCTTTACGACTTATTTTGAACACCATATCGTGCGCGCCAAAGGCATGACCTGGGAGCTGAGTCTTCCCGAGAGACTTGGCATTGCCGGCAAAGCCTGCTGGTTTTACCTGGGAAAATGGTTATGGCCGACGAAGCTCAGTTTTATTTATCCACGCTGGGAACCGCTAGCCCTGGCCAAGGTGTGGTGGTTCTACGGCGGGCTGTATGCCGCCATGATGGTTGCGCTGGCCTACGGACGTAAATGGTGGGGACGTCTTCCCTTGGCCTGCATGATGTTCTATACGATTTCTATAGTTCCTGTCCTGGGTCTGATGAGCTTTTATTTCATGCGTTTTTCTTTTGTCGCTGACCATTTCCAATACCTGTCCAGCCTTGGACTCTGCGCGCTAGCCGGTGTTGCAATGACCCAAGGAATTCAAGCTCTCCGGTTGGAAAACCCGCGGCCGGTCGAAGGACTGCTGATCGGACTTCTGTGCCTGAATATGGCTCTGGCGACACACGCGCAAAGTAAAAAATATGCCGATCCTTCCACATTGTGGGCACATACGCTGGAGCTCAATCCGCATTCAGCGATTGCTCATCATCACATGGGCATTGCCTACGCCCAAAAAGGGGAACTTTATAATGCTGTCCTGCATTTGCGCACGGCGGAAGCTTTTGATGCCTCCTATCCGGAGACGCATCTTGCGCTTGCGCTCCTTATGAAACAAGCCGGCCGAAGCAAGGAGGCGCGCCATCAATACGAGGAAGCGTTCCGATTAGGTGTGACGGATCCTCAAATTATTTCGGATTATCGAAAACTCGCTTTCGAGCAACGATCACGAGCGACCCTCCCCAAGGAAATGACCATCCGCGCACGATAAAGAAAGTTTCAATACGCAAGGTGACATCACATATGAAATCTAGCCACTGGGGCATGCTGGTCTCGAATCCGGCTTTCGAAAGGCTCCCTGGCTTGCCCTTATTCGTAACGCGCGAAAGAACCAATGCCGGGAATAAGAGCGATACAAAAGAACTGGCGTAACAAACATCGAAGTTCTCTTGCTGCAGGAGAGAGACGAGGCCCGCTCGCGTGTATCGGCGGTGGTGTCTAGCATAGACATCGGTTGGACTCCACAACAGAGGATGCTGTGGCACGGTAAGAAAGAAATACCCGCCAGGTTTCAGTGCACGCGCAATATTTCGAAGCACGGCTCCATCGTCAGGAATATGCTCCAGAACATCGAAGGCCCCCACCGCGTCGAAAGCCTCTTCAAAGGGTGAATGCATCAAGTCCAGTTGCATAAACCGAATAGTCGGATTGCTTTGGCGCGCGCGGCGGAGACCTTCCAACGAAATATCGCTCGCATAGATATGCAGATGCTGGATTTGCGACAGGCCTTGCAGCACATACCCTGTACCACAACCGACTTCAAGGTAATGACAAGGCGAAGGTGGCTTCAAATACTTTTTCGTTAATTCGGTGATGATACGCCGCCGACATCGATACCAAAAGGAATGTTCTTCCACGCGCGAGAGTTCCTGAAGAATCGCTTCAGGGAAGGAGGAGTGGTCTTTGGCGAATTCGGGGCCGTAACAAGGAATCCCATCGATCGTGACCGTAGGGGCGATGGAACGAGGATCCAAGGAATTAGAGCTCATCGCGTTCGAATTATAGGAAGTTGTATACTCCGCCGACGATATGAATCCGACTCAACTCAGCGTGATCATCCCGATCTATAATGAAAAAGAGAACCTCGCCCCGCTGTTGAGCGAACTCCATGACGCCTTAAACGGAATCCCCGATATCGCAAAGGCCTATGAAATTCTTGCCATCGATGATGGCAGTCATGATGGAAGCACTGATATGCTTCGTGAGCTCGCCCAAAAATACCCGGAACTTAAAGTCGTCATTTTCCGAAAGCATGCGGGCCAATCTGCTGCACTGGATGCCGGCTTCCATTTTGCATCAGGAGCCTACGTGGTCACCCTGGATGCCGACCTACAAAATGATCCCTCCGATATCCCAAAACTATTGTCTCATCTGCAGCAAGGCCATGATGTCGTTACGGGCTGGCGAAAAGACCGCAAAGATCTGTTCTTCTCTCGGCGTTTGCCATCTCTTATGGCCAATGGGCTCATTCGTCTGATCATGAAAAGTCGTATCCACGATCTCGGCTGCTCGCTCCGGGCCTACCGTCGCGAGATTTTGTCGCATATGCGGATTTACGGAGAACTCCATCGACTCTTGTGCCCTCTGCTGGAGATGAAGGGGGCGAAAATCAAAGAAGTCGAGGTGCATCACCGTCCTCGAAGAAGTGGTCATTCCAAGTACGGTCTTGGACGCACCTTCAAAGTTTTTCTTGATTTAATTTTTGTGTGGTTCCAAAAGAACTTTTTAACCACCCCCATGTATGCCTTTGGGGGTGTCGGGATACTGGGACTTTTCATAGGCGGCTCGGTCTGCTTGTTTACGTACTATCAAAAACTTGCCTACGGTTATTTTGTCCACCGCAACCCTTTGTTACTGATTGGCATCGGCCTCATGATCACGGGCCTGCAGTTTGTAAGTATTGGCGTCCTGGCAGAAGTTCTCATTCGGACCTACTTTGAGTCGCAAGGAAAACCCGCCTATTACATTGATGAGTTGATCCGGCTAGAGGGATAGTCGCTGCGTACGGTAGCGGACCAGCTTTTCGATAACTCTGGATGGCAATTGCCGAACAATGAATTTCCGCAGCTTATAACTCCATGGCGAAACGTCCGGGATGCTCCGGTCGGACTTCACTTCCCTGGAGTGAACGTCTGGCGACAAAAGAGCAACCGTGCTCTCATGAACATAGAGAAAGAGGTTGTAACGGTACCACGGCGCAATCGTCGTCATGGAACGAATAGCCGGCCTCACGCAATCGAACAGCTGGTACCTGTGACGTGCAAACAAGTCGCGCCAGAATTCGAAGCGTTGTTCATTCACGTGATTTTCTCCGCCTTGTCCTGGTGGAGCCGCTGAAAATAAAACGGCTGGACCATGGGCCGTTAAGTCTGACACAAAACTTTCTGCACGATTGAGAGGAAGATGTTCAGCCACTTCCAAACTAACCACCAAATCAAATCGACGCCCCAGGTGAAAGGGTCGAGATAGATCACAGCTTTGAAAGTGACCTGCCGCGATATCCGAAGAATGTACGGCGGCAGACTCTAAGTCAATGCCGAGATAATCCTTAATCCCATGCTCCGCCCACGCCTTTAACCACACTCCCGAAGCACAACCGACATCAAGAACGCTCTGAATCGGAAGAAGCTTTTGAACGATCTTAATGATCTGGTGTGCCGAATGGAGGGTGACGCCTCGGGTATAGCTATAAAACTTCCCATCGTAGCGATGATCTTTCATAAAACTTTCGTCTCATGGTGAATGATTTCTTGAAGTTCGCCATGCTGCGACATCCACTTTTTACCGTAACGATAGTTTGCCGTCATGGGAAATAGGCTTCCAGGATCTACAGGCCACAGAATTATGGATGGATTGCATTTACGCAATTGTTTTTTTAACCAGGTAGGGTGCATCAGTGGTTTCGCTATCGGAATGGGCGACAAGGCTTGAAAGCTCTGTGGCTGAGTCAAACTCAACCAGACAACACCGGGCGCCAAGAGAAGGCGTGTTCCGGCAACAGCGGCAATCATCTTTTCTGTCTGCGATCGCCGATCCGCTAATTCTTGAAATCGCCCGCCTAGGAGAAGCCAGTCTTTCATTTGAAAGAGCATCATGAGCACCACAAAGACCGTTGCGACGGATTGTTCCTGACTCAATCGAAAAGAGGCTGTGCTCAAGACGATGCGTCCATTCTCAAACCGGAACAGCAACCACGGCCAAAGAATACAAACCATGAACATGAAGGGACGATGGCGCACGAAATAGCGGAGCGAATAGACGGCCTGAAAGAAGAATTCCGGATAGTGAAGCATCAGCATGCCCAGGAGACCCGTCGATAGCGCAAGGACACGAACAAATATTTTTGATGCCGCGTAATGTCGGGCCTTCGTCAGGACAAGATAAATTAAAAACCCGATGATGATCCACGACCCTAAAATACTATACGTCGACACATACATCACGAAGAGCCACACGGGGAACAAACATACATCAACGGTCTGGAGCGAAATTCGACCACGAAATAGATCACTCACAACAACCGCTCCTTGCATCCAGAGCCATACAGACCCATACAAAAGATACCGCCCGTTGGGCGAGGCGCTGAATAACATATGGGCCACCACGGTACCCAGGCTCATCACACAAAGAATCCTGCGTCCGACTGCAAGAGCTTTGAATCTTCTGATTTGCCAGCTTAATACACTCAGCAAGACAGCCATCATGGGAACGTGAAAAGGATTATTAATCTGATTGCGGCAGCCCAGAAATTTAAGCTCATTCAAGAGCATAAGAACAAAGTTACCTTTCCATCGCCACAAGGAAGGGGACTGAATATTTTTCCCAAAATAAAAGATCGAACTTTCCATCATGGTGGCGATATCCAGTTGTGGCATCACCCAGCAGACACCCGAAAGAACGCCGATGATCCACCAGAGAACACGCTGCGGCCGCTCCTGATCCTGTTTCAGAAAAAAGTAAGTCAGTCCAAGAACTGGTAGAAAGATCACCGCAATGGTATGGACGCCAATGGCGAGTCCGGCAGCCGTACCGCAAAACCAGGCGGAGAAACGGTCTGTGGTCGCCATCCACAGGCAGACATTCAGCGCCAATATAAAAAGGACAATCGCTTCGGGCCTGACGGAATGAATTTCGTTGAAGAAGCGTTGACTGGTACCGATCAAAACCAACGCCCCAAGCGAAGCCATAGGCAAACGGGCAACTTTTATAAAAATGGCAAGCAGGAGAAGGGCAGATAAGCCAGTGAGGATGAGGGGAAGTCGAAACGCTTCAATGCTTACACCGAAGACGTAGCTGCCCATGCGCAAAAACTGCAGGAAAAGAGGAAAAATCGTTATTCCTCCATACGCTCGGGTCATCATCGCCAGTTCAGGCGGGGCCATACCCTTCCAAAGCGACAGCTCTCGGTGCAAAGCATAATCGATGTTGTCAATGTCATCGATTCCTGGAGCAGGGAAATTCAGAGTCAGCAGATGCAGGGCACTTACCGCAAGAAAAGCAGCCGCAGCGACTAGGCGCCAGGAGTTACACGCAGACTTGAAGGGAAAGTACTTCAGGAAAATAAAAAATCCATTCGATTTTCATTATCGGGATAATTTCCAACCCGGTCAAGCAACAACAAACGTCAGTAGCTAACCAGGAGTCCTGCGAAGACTTTCGTGTCGTCTTGGCCGATGCCAGGGGCAGGTTTTGCGACGCGGTTCCAGATGAAGGACGTTTTGAGCGAGACGTGCGTGGAGACGGCGGCCGTGAGAGCCGTTTCGGTATTCAGTCGATAATCCTCTGAATCCTCAAAGTTGTGCAGATATTCCACATCCTGGCTGACCTCGGACGTCGTGCTGATCTTATGGATATACTTCGTATATGCACGTCCTGAAACGAATTCATTTCTCGGAGCGTCCGTGCGTTCTTCAGTGATATAGCCTGCGCCGATTTCGCCTTTGAGCGTGTCTTTAGGCGCCATAATCAAATTTCTTCCGACGCCTGCCGAGCCATCCCACCGATTTTCGATGCCTGCAAAGCGGTTCTTGTCCCAGCCAATTTTCTCATACAAGTAATTCCGTTCCGTGAGATTGTAGGTGAACTTCTCATTGCCAAAGTATTGCTCCGCCGTGGTGCCGTCGCCGCTGGACGCGCCCAGACCGCCGCCGATGATTTCAAGAGCCGTTTTCGACCACTGGTATCCAAACGTATTCTTGATGCTCGTGTTCGTGGTTTTGCTGTTGCCATTCGTGTTCACAAAAGAAGCTTCGGTAGAATTTTTCCACTTCTTTTCAGGCTCCTGGGCCCAGACTGTACGGCTTCCCAGGATGAAAACGAATAGAGCAAAGAAAGGACGCAGGGATTTCATGGCCTTACCTCCGAGGTGCAGTGTCCGCACTTTTTGGCGGGGATAGGAATCATCATCAGGCAATAAGGACATTTCTTTTCAGTGGGTTCAGGGAGCGGCGGCCGTTTTTTGAGTATGCTGATCCCTTTGATCAGCAGAAAGATGCACATCGCGACGATCAGGAAATCCATGATCTGATTGATAAAGACGCCGTATTTCACAACAACGGCCTCCCCGTTTTTCATGGGCGGCGAGAGCTGGATGACAAGATCACGGAAATTCAAACCGCCCACGAGCAACCCCACCGGCGGCATGATGACATCATTGACAAGAGAGGTGATGATCTTTCCAAAAGCACCTCCGATGATGACGCCGACGGCCATATCCACGACATTACCGCGCATGATGAAGGTCTTAAATTCTTTGAGCATAGATATCCTCCTTAAGAGAAACTCTTAAGGGGTGGAAGGATACAGCGCTAATGGG
>JANLWZ010000102.1:0-8482 GCA_031364865.1 Elusimicrobiota bacterium | reverse complement strand
GTGATCTGGATGTGATCAATGTATTTCTGATTCCAGACCGGCTCATAAATGGCGTTGGCAAACCGGAACATCAACATATTCTGGACGGATTCCTTGCCGAGATAATGATCGATACGGTAAATCTGGTCTTCATTAAAACCCTGATGCAGCGCGCGCGTCAGATGAATCGCCGAATCCAGGTCGTGGCCGTAGGGCTTTTCCACGACCACGCGCGTCCAGCCGGAAGAGGCGTGCTTGGACATCGAGGCTTCCCACAATCGCGTGACAACCGATTTGTAAATCGACGGCGGTATGGATAGGTAGAAAATCCTGCGGGCAGGAATACCGCGGCTCTTTTCGTGTGCTTCTAATTGCTGCTTGAGCAGACCGTAAAGAGCGGGATCATCATACTCTCCGGACATATAAAAGCATCGCTCAGAAAAGTCCCTGATCGCTGGAAGCGATCCCGCCGCCTTGCCGGAGGACCCCACCGAGGCCTGCAGCGAGGTTCGAACCGTTTCACGAAATTGCTCATCCGACATTTTTTTACGACCGATCCCGATGACATAGCAGGTAGGGGGCAGGACTTTTTCCAGCGCCAATGTGAAAAGCGAAGGCAGTAATTTGCGATGTGCCAGATCACCGGAGGCGCCAAAGATCACGATGCCGCAGGGTTCCGGAACCTGCTCCATCAGGCAAAGCTCTTCCCGGGTGAAGACTTTGGAGAGATGGGTATTGGCGGGCATACTTCAGCGTCGGGGCTTGACGCCCTTTTGCGAGGCGGCGGCTTGAACGCCGCCGGCACCTGCGGAGCGCTGACGTTTCTTGTCCCCAGCGGCGACTACAGCGTGGCCGCCGAATTCATTTCTTAAAGCCGCAAGCACGCGCATGGAAAAGGGATCTTCCTGGCGCGAAACAAACCGTTGGAATAAAGAGAGCGTGATCACCGGCGCGGCGACGCCGCTTTCGATGGCTTGCTGGACAGTCCATCGGCCCTCGCCAGAATCCTCGACATAGCCGGAAATCTGGTCCAGGTTCACGTCTTTGCCGAACGCCTCTTCCGCGAGCTCGAGCAGCCACGAGCGCACCACGCTGCCCTGGTTCCAGAGATGTGCCACCTTTTGATTATCGGGTTTATAAGGCGACGCCTGGAGAATCTCAAACCCCTCGGCATAAGCCTGCATCATCCCGTACTCAATGCCGTTGTGGACCATCTTCACGAAATGTCCCGCGCCTGTCGCCCCGCAATAAAGGTAGCCGTCCTGAGGAGCGAGTGTTTTCAGCAGCGGTTCGATGTGTTTAAAGTTTTTCTCGTCCCCCCCTACCATTGTGCAGTAGCCGATTTTCAGGCCCCAAATTCCCCCGCTGACGCCGGCGTCAACAAATGAAATGCCTTTTTCCTTTAATTGCGCGGCGTGGCGCAGGTCATCCTTGTAATAGGTGTTTCCGCCGTCAATGACAAGATCGCCTCTGGAAAGCATTCCCGCGATCTCATCGATATGATCGTTCGTCACCTGGCCCGTGGGCAGCATCAGCCACACGATCCGGGGCGCTTTCAATTTTGTAATGAACTCTTTCAGAGTCTTCGCGCCGACAGCGCCGTCTTTGACCAGTTCCGCGGTTTTATCAAAGGAACGGTTCAAGGCGATCACTTCGTGGCCGCCCTGAAGCCAGCGGCGTCCCATGTTCATGCCCATCCTGCCTAAACCAATTAATCCGATCTGCATGTTCAACACCCGCCTTGAGTGACTTTCAGACTTTGGTACGAGTCGGCGATCATTCTATCAATCCAGATTTGGGTTCCTGCGACCTTCTTTTTGCTTTTTCCACTTCTACCGTCAAATACTTTTGGTCCTCTTCCCGGATCTTTCGCTGCAGCTCATCCAGACCGAACATCAAATACGGTTTCGATTTCATACGGTCCTTGGGTTCAAAGGTAGCCTGGGCGTCGTCAAAACTGATCTTCATCATTATTTCCAGGTCCTTCTGCTGGGTTTCATCATCAGGAGGATACACGTAGGCCGCTAAATCTAATTTGGGATCGAGGTAAAGCAGGAAGTGTTCGTAGAAGAACGTGTGGGAGCACTCCGGACAGAAAAGGATGTTGAGTTCTCCCCCGAGAAGCATTTCTTTGAGTTCGGGATCTTCTTTGGCATTGATCGATGTCCAGATCGTTCCCTTAAACTCTTTGTCGCATTGCTCGCAGGTGACATTGACTTCATTAAATACGCTCACTTCGCCCTCCTTCTCGCTATGGTCGCGATCCTAGGGCGAATTATATCAGCGTATTTTGGCTGGTTTATCTAGAAGCGTCGCTCTCTACCAATTCCTGTTCAGGTGTTGTTGGAATTCCTTCTGCCATGAGCTGCTGTTTACGCTCCATCATCTCAGCGCCCAGCGCGTCCATGTCCAGGTCAGCTTTTTTCGCCTCCGGAAGCATTTCGTCTTCTTCTTCCTTGATGTGGTGGCGAATGTTTTCCGCCAGCACAATGAATTTGGCCTCATACATTTCATCAAATTCGGAGATCTGATCCAGCTCGGCAATCAGGATCTTGGCGACATGATGCTCTTCCTGAGCTTCGTTCATGAGATTGTCTTCATCCTCGATGGCCTCGCGGACCGCAGGATAGAAGATTTCTTCTTCAATGGCCGCATGGACCTTCAATTCATGGATCGCCTCTTTGGCGAGCTTGCTCTTGGTCTGATCGTTTTTCGCGTCTTCAAATTCTTTAAACAGCGCCTTTACCTTCTTGTGATCGCTTTTCAAAAGTTCGATTGCATCCATTTCCTGTTCAGTCGATTTTTTCGCCATGTTTTTCTCCTTTTATAGTGGGTTCCTACTCTATTCGACCCTTCCTAAAACGCACGGGTTACAGAGGGGTAGAGGGTTACGACTGCGGCAGTATGTTGCGGCGTACGAAATAGACAAAGGCAGTTTCAACGAACAAAGCCCACGCCATTCCGAGTAGAATGCCGCTCGTCACATCGCTCGGGTAATGAACACCCAGATAGACGCGCGTGAAGCCTATAGAACCGATCAAGAAGATCGCCATCACGATGACCAGTCGGCGTTGCCAGCCTTCCTGGAGGCGCCGGCATACCAGAAATGCGATGGTCAGGTAGATCCCGGCCGATGCCAAAGAATGTCCGCTGGGGTAAGAGTAACCACTGGATGATATGAGCGATAAAAGACTGTGCGGTCTTGCGCGTTCGATCAGGTGCTTTCCCAGCCCCACCCAGGTTCCCGCCCCTGCTGAAGCGATGATCATTTGCAGCACGGAGGCACGGGTGCGCCGAAGCGCCAAGAGGAGAATGATGGTGAGCACACACGCGAGTGTCAATACCCACGGTGATCCCAAATCCGTTACCTTAAGTACAACGCGGGTGGCAAGAGGGCTTCGGTAGTTTGCGACTTCTCCAAGGATATAGAGGTCGACCTCATTGAATACCGATGACTTTTCCAGTGCCACCGTAATCCGTAGGAAGATACTCAGAAGAAGGCATGCCAGGGCCGCGCCGCCTACCCATTCCATATGCTGCTTTGAAAATTCTTGCCAACGTGATTTCCAATGGCTCATTTGAAGTGTCTCATGAATGACGATGAGTGAGATTAAACATCTGGTCTTTTTGCCAGGGATGGACGGCAGCGGATTGCTGTTCCAGCCCCTCGTGGACAAATTGCCTCATGGATTTTCACCCCATGTCATGGCCTATCCGCCCAAACACTTTCTCGACTATCCTGATTTGGAAGCTTATGTCCTGCCTAAGCTGCCGGTCGATGCGCCTTACGTGATTGTTGCTGAATCCTTCGGAGGACCGCTCGCCGTGCGCATCGCATCGCATCAGCCGACAGGATTAAGAGGACTCGTTTTAAGCGCCACCTTTGTGCGGCCGCCTCGAGGACTTCTGGGTTTAGCCGCGAAACCGCTGCTCGGCCCTTACCTCTTTCGTAAGCGCCTTTTATCCACGATCGGACCTTGGCTGCTGAAGCTTCAGGGACTGCAGAAATGGCAAGTAGAGCTTCTCATCAAAGCGCTGAGTCACGCCACTCCCGACATTCTCACGAAACGACTCAAGGCGGCCTTGTCTGCCGACGTGGCGGCTCGTTTGCACCATTGCCCCGTACCCGTTCTTTGTTTTTCCGGAAAACGCGACCTATTGGTGCCCCATCAGGCCGGTGAAGATATAAAAGCAGCCAACGAGAACGTCCAGATTATCGAACTAGATACACCGCATTTCCTGCTTCAAGATCAGCCCGACAGTGCTCTTCGACTCATCCTGAAATTTATCAACGAACTCAACTTACGCTTTAAAATCTTTTCATCCAGACCAGCGTAGCTTCATCTTCTTTGACCGATGGATAAAGCAGCCACGACACCTCTTTTTTATTGCGGTGGTGTAGCCAAGGGATGACCGTGCCGACAAGGGTGCCGGATCCGATACCCAGAAGCACGTCGCTGTAAAAATGTCTTCCTGACAAAGAGCGGAGGGCGCCTTGTGTGATACCGGCGCCGGCCGTTACCAACCACGGCCAGGCACGCGGGCCGTATCGCCAAGTCACGGTCCATGACATCGTGGTCAGACCCGCAAAGATGGAAGCCGTGTGACCTGAAAGAAAGGATTCAAAGTCTTGCGCTTCACTCGCCGGTTGTACCTTCCGATAGGCGTCAGGTCTAGCGCGCTGCACGCTGAAGCGGGCGATATTATTGATCGTGGAGTTTACGGCCAGCACTTGAGTGTAGACGACCATATCTTCCACATAAGTCGCGTTCAGCCCGACGTCTTTCGCGTCGAAATAAACGGGTGCAATCAGAGCCGTGGCGACGACGAGATGGCTGGCAAGACCCGCCTGTTTGCTGTGGAATTGTATGTTCGAACGATCGAAACGATTGACGTCTTCACGCCGCAGGAATTCAGACTTTTTGATCAACTCATCTTCAAAGATGAGCGGTAGAGCGGCTCCCAGCGCGGCTACTCCTGTGATGGTTCCGTCCACCCACGGGTTGATCTCGTAAACCGATAAGTTCGATTCGGCATAAGCGAAGCTGCAAAATGTCTGTGCCAGAAGCAATCTGGCTACGATACCGTGTAACTGCATAGCTATAAGACGCCTCTAAAGGAGGTAAGGTTATGAAGTATTTTATTTTATTGCTCCTTAGTCCTGTCCTGGCCCTCGCTGAAGCCACCGTCCCCATCGCACCAGACACCGTAGAAAGAGCTGCTCCGGATCGACCAGACAATGTAGGCCCCACAAGCCCGGACAGAGTTCTGCCAGGAGAGCCCTCCGTACATAAAAGTTATCTCATTCCAGCCATGGAGATTCCGTTATTTATTCTGCTGCTGAACCGTGTGGATCTCCTGATCTATGGGCCGGAAGAATATGACGTGAGCTTGCACTCCACCAAGGATCATGTGACGCACGCGCCCTGGGTGATCGATCAGGACGAGTTCACGATCAATCAAATTGGCCATCCCTATCAAGGCGCGATGTATTACGGTTTTGCCCGGTCGGCCAACCTGAATTTTTGGGAATCCTACCTCTACGCCAATGTGGGCAGCGTGGTGTGGGAGATTGCAGGCGAGACAACCAATCCTTCCGTTAATGATCAAGTCGCCAGCGGGACGGCAGGCAGCTTTTTAGGCGAAGCTTTGTACCGGCTTTCGAATCGAGTCCTGGAAGAAGGCGGAAAGAATCCAGGCACACTTCGGCATGTGGCGGCGGGACTGATCTCCCCTCCTACAGAACTCAACCGCTTCCTCTTTGGCGATCGCTTCGGTCCAGTCTTTGAAAGCCGCAATCCCGCCATGATGTCGGTCTTTCATCTCGGCAGCGCGGCTAATTTCGAACGCGAGGATTCAGGAAGTATCGCGAATCTAAGTCGAAATGTGGGATACGGCGCTTTCTCCATAGCCTATGGACTGCCGGGACGATCGGGTTACCGCTATCAGCGGCCGTTCGACTATTTTGATCTAGAAGTAAATTCTATAGCTGGCAACCACAAGCTCTATCCCAATGGCATGATCCGCGGTATGCTCTTCGGCTATCCCTACGAAATAGGAAACCATTACCGCGGCATCTGGGGGCTTTATGGCAGTTACGATTATTTGTCCCCCCAGGTCTATCGCGTCTCGACGACCGCTGCGTCTCTGGGCACCACCGCCCAGTGGTCCTTTGCCAGACACCTGACGCTCCAAGGAACGGCGAGTGCGGGCTTAGGTTTTGGAAGTGCAGGCACGATTCTGCCGGACGCCAACGAAAGTGATTATCACTACGGAGCCACACCCCTGCAGCTGTTGAACCTTCGCTTGCTCCTTGGAAAACGCGCCATGTTGAATGTGACAGGACGAAATTACTGGATCTCAGAACTTGGCTCGAAGCGCGCGCCTGGAACGGAAAGCATTCAGCAAGTCGACAGCTACCTTACCGTTCGCCTCTACGGACGTCATGGAATATCCATCGGGCACTCCCTCGCGCATCGCAATGCCACGTACTCGGGCAACCTTACGGACCGGCGTCAACGCATCGACACGTTTATGCTGATGTACACCCTTCTTGGACATCGCAACTTGGGGAGGGTAGGCGGTTCCTAATACATACGTCCGGTAGCTTGCGCTTCGTACACTCGTATGGTATATTCGCGTCATGAAACCCCAAGAGAAGATCCTCAAGTTTATTCGCGGATTTCTTGACGAGCACCAGATGCCTCCCACCTTGCGCGAGATCCAGGACCATATGGGATTTTCCGCGATCGGCACCATCCAATATCACATTAAGAATTTATCGGACGCTGGCTTCCTCGAAGTAAAGCCGAAGCTCTCGCGCGGCATCATGCTGACACAGCGCGCGATCGGAATTCCGATCATCGGGCGCGTCCCTGCGGGACCCGCACAGCTTGCCTTTGAACAGGTGGAAGGTTATTTGTCCAGCATTCATGGCGATAAACAATCGACGATGATCACCCACACCTCGACTCCCCCTCCGGCAGTCGACCCGCGTGCGCTCTTTGCCCTTCGCGTCAAAGGGGACTCCATGATCGGGGCCGGTATTCTGGATGACGACCTTGTGATTGTGAAGCCGCAAAACTCCGCTAAGCACGGCGATATCGTGGTCGCGCGTGTCTCCGATGATGAGGCCACGGTAAAACGGTTGATTCGCAAGCCAGGAATATTGCATTTGGCCCCCGAAAACTCGAAGTACAAGCCTATACCCATCGATGAAAATACCGAAATTATCGGTAAAGTCATCCGCGTCGTCAGGCATTACAACTAACTTCGGAAAAGCCACCACAGCAGAAAAGATGCCACCAAGGCGGAAAACATGCCAAAACTTCGGCCTAAACTATGGGCCGCCGTGTTGGCTTTTCTGATGTTATGGCTTTTCTGATGTTATGGCTTTTCTGTCGTGGTGGCTTTTCTGCTGTGGTGACTTTTCCGCGGTTAGCTGTACTTCTTGAGAATCATCGCGCCACCTAAACCACCAGCGGCACAGGCTGCTGCGAGAGCATAACGTACTTCAGGTTTTTTCTTCATCTGATAGAGCGCGTTCAAGACGATACGCGTCCCTGTTGCGGCAAGAGGATGGCCCAGAGGAATAGACCCACCATTCGGATTGAGCTTCCCATCTTTCCACTTACTTTCCCAGTGATGGCCGTACTTTTCACGTCCTACCTTAAAGATCGCTAAACACGTAGCGGAGAATGCTTCGTGAAGCTCAATGAGATCGATCTGATCAAAACTTATTCCTGCACGCTCCAGAGCATTGGCTGTTGCGAAAACGGGCGCGATGCCCATGTACGCAGGATCATTGCCCCAGTATCCCCAATCCACAATCTCCGCAAGGATCTCCAGCCCCAGTTCTTTGGCCCGCTTCTCCGAAGCCACGATAATGGCAGCGGCTCCATCGGATCGGGCGCAGGAATTGAACAACGTCACACTGGCCTGGCTTAGTCCTTCGATATATTTCTTTCCCAGAATAAATTCGCCGTAATGTTCATAAAACTGCTTGATCGAAAACTGTGGGCCGTCGAAGAGAAGCGGCGCTTTGGAAAGCATCTCCGGTTTCTTGACCAGGCTTTCTCTCAAATAAGGATATTCATCCTTTTCCAGCAGGACCTGATTGTTTTCCTCAACAGGGACGACGTGGGAGCTGTAAAAACCAGATTCTTCAGCGGCCAGACACCTCTTGTAGGTCTCCAAAGCATAGGCATCCTGTGCTTTACGGTCGATCGAATACATCTGGGCGCAGACTTCCGCCGTGGCAGCCATATTCAGTTTTCGCACGGGGTCATTCAGACCTTCATCAATACAGTCGACCAGGGCTATCTCTTTATTTTCCAGAAGGTTTGCCCAGTTGGCGCGGACGTTGTCCAGCGATCGCAACTCTTTTAAACTGCGGTCACCGCGTATGGCATAGGGAAATGACGACATCGATTCAGTGCCGCCAGCAATGTAGACATCCCCCTCGCCCATAACGATGTGACGGGCGGCAGAGGAAATGGCTTCC
>JANLWZ010000098.1:0-11158 GCA_031364865.1 Elusimicrobiota bacterium | reverse complement strand
AAAGTACGTGCTCAGCATCTCGGAGGACGTCACCCAGCGCAAACAGGCAGAGCGGATGCTGGAGCTTTCTCGCGACGCGGCTGTAGAATCGGCCCGATTGCGCTCGGAGTTCATCCGCAACATGAGCCACGAATTCCGGACACCGTTAAGCGTCGTCATGGGCATGTCTTCCCTCCTTCTGGAAACATCCATGACCATGGACCAAAAACGATTTGCCGCGACCATTAAGCGTTCGGCCGAAGGCCTCGCCGGGCTGGTCAAAAATATCCTCGATTTCTCCAAGATTGAGACGGGCTCTTTTTCTTTTGAAAATCGCGAAGTGAATATTCTTCAGCTGGTCGAAGAAGTGAGCAGCATGGTCGTGGACCAGGCCAAAGCGAAAGGTGTCGGTCTTGTGACGTTGGCTTCCCCCAGCGTACCCTCCATCGTACGCGGCGATTCCACCAGGCTGCGCCAGGTGCTCACACAGTTGATCGCCAATGCCGTGAAGTTTACCGAAAAAGGACAGATCAGCATCCGGGTGATGCTCGCCAAGCAGACAGAAACTCAACTATGGGTGAAGTTTCAGGTGACGGACACGGGCATCGGGATTTCGGAAGACGTTCAAAAATATTTATTCCAACCCTTCCGCCAGGGCGACGGCTCGTGGACGCGGCGCTTCGGCGGCACAGGCCTTGGCCTCGCCATGGCCAAGCGCGTGGTAGAACTCATGGGCGGAGAGATCGGTTTTGAAAGCGCGTCCGGTATGGGTTCGACGTTCTGGGTCAACCTTCCGATGAACAAGCGACATGTCCATGGTCCCGACATTCACATGACGGGACAATCCTGGGCACGAGAGCGCGTGATGCTGATCAGCGAAAATGAAACGACACGAAAAATGATTCAGCAGCATCTTCAGGACTGCGCTCTAGGATGCGAAGTGGTCTCGAGCGGCCAGGCCGCCATGGAAATCCTTCACCGCGAGATGAAGTCCGGACATCCCCTTTCGATCGTCCTTCTCGACATGCATCTGGCCGACATGGATGCCGTGCACTTTGCGAAGTCTATCCGGCACGACGCGGCGCTGAAAGGCACCAAACTAGCGCTCCTGAGCGCGGGCACAGCTGCCCTGGATGCTGAGACGATGAGCACCCTGGGTTTTGCGGGCGTCCTGCGTGTTCCCTGTGAGGCTCAAGCACTTTACGAAGAGATGGCGAAATGGGTTGGAACTTCTGCACCTGCCCTGCAGAAAAAATCGGCATGAAGGGACATGAGGCTATGCATTCGAGTGAAAATAGAAGGGCTCCACGCAGCAAACATGATTCCGTCATGGAAATCTTTGATACAGAAGGGCATCTGATCCTGGGCATTGGACGCCTTGTGAATTTTTCCAATGTAGGCGTCTGTTTTTCGAGCACCAAAGTGCTCACCAAAGGACAAAAACTTCGCGTGCGCATCCGCCTCCTCCGGGAAGGCGCGATGGAAGCCTCAGCGCACGTGGTTTGGACCAGGAAACGTCCCGCTTCCATACTCTACGGCGTGTCATTCGACTCCATTCAAAAAATTCGTCCCTCGATTGTTTAAATGATCTTATAATCCAATTATGGTTTCCTTCTGGCCATTTCAAACGCGCACGGACCGTGTCAAAGATGTCGCAGCCGCGAACATTTCGCAGGCAGCGATAAAGCTCCTCCAGAAAGATGGCCGGACGCCTTCCGCCATGCGGCTTCTCTACCGAACCCTAGAGCTTGACCCCGCCAATCCGCAGGCGCTGCTGATGCTGGCGGAAAATTTCCGCAGGGCTCAGTCGACACCGAAGCCGACGAACGACGAAGCGCTGGCCGGACTCGTGATCGAGTTCGCGCTGGATCCCAAAACACCTCTGCCCCCGGCCAGCAAGCCCGGGTTTGAACAAGCGCGCTCCAGCATTATGACCGCCTGGGGCTTTGCGATGCCCCATGGCAAAGACGTCGAACTCGATCACATTGGCTATATGCAGCACATCAGCCAGCAGCTCAGCAAATTCGGCGGCAGCGTACAAAAAGGCTTTCTCTCGGCGCTGGCGATGGTCGGTGTAAAAGCCGGCGTCATTGATCCGAAAAACGGATCCCACACCCGTACTTACGAAGAATGGTTGAACAGCAGTTCTTCCACTCTTCGTTATTGACAGACTTTCTCATTCCGTTAAACTCATCTTGTCATGCGTAAGTTTCTGGCCTTCTGCTCCTTTCTCCTAGTCGCGAGCGCTCCCTGCCTCGCCGATAAAATCATCATGAAGGATGGCAAGATTTACGAAGGCCGTATCCTGGGAGAAACGACGCGCTCCATCATGTTCGTCCATTCCAATTTTGATCCCAAACCCAAAGTCCTCAAAATGGAAGAGATTTTGACGATCGTCCGCGAAAAGAATGCCGAGGATGAAGTCCTCGCCGATGACGGCAAATTCGCTTCCGCCACCCTTGGTCTTGCGGGACAGACGTTTTCTTCAAGTGAATTTTCGTTTTCCCCCGCCCCAGCTTTGACCGCCGGCGGCGCTTTCCGCATTTTCCCGGTCATCGAAGTAGGCGGCGAAATCCTCTGGGCCCCCTCGCTTCGCCATGGCAGCCTCTCCGTCGCTAATAGTCAGACCGGTGAAGTGCGTGGCTATGAAGATTTCTATTCGCTGGACGGCGGCTTTTCCGTGAAGATCTTTCCTTTCTACATGAAGAAGCACTGGCGGGGAGAGCCTTACTTAACCACCGGCTATATGTGGTCCCGCCTTGTGCCAAAAGACAGCGGCGACTCCATGAGCGGATCGTCAATTTTTGGCGGCGCAGGCCTCCTGTACCCCTGGTGGAAACCGCTGTATTGGGATTTCCGTATGCTCTATCGGCACACCAACTTCGATAAGATCCGCTTCCTGTCCCAGGAAGGCAGCTTGTCCGGCGTGACGTTAAACGCCTTCATGTTCTCCGTCGGCCTTTCGTGGCGCTTTCAATGAGACCCTCTGCCTGGCTCATCGCCATGCTGCTCCTCGCCTGTACGACGGTCCGTTCGGAAGATAAAAAGAGTCACGACCTTTGCCAAAAGAACTTCTCCAACTATAAAGAGCGCCTTTCTAAGAATCCAGAAGACGATCTCACATGGACAGAGCTTCGTGTCTGCGCAGGAGAATTAAAAAAATGGGATGAAGCGATTCAGATAGCGCTGCAGGCCAGAAATAAGAACCGGAATCTTCCACAGCCGTACTTAATCCTGGGAATGGCGCAGATGCAGCAGAAAAACTATGACCGCGCCATAGAACATTTCGATCAGAGCATTGGGCTGCGCTCGGCCCAACCGCTCGCGTACTTCCAGATGGGTATGGCGTATCTCTTCATGAACGAACCCATCAAGGCCGCTCAAGCCGCAGAGCGCGCCATTGAACTGGATTCGACCAATTCCGCCTATCACCGCCAGCTGGCCTACACCCGTCTTTTACTCAAAGATTATGAAGGCGGTGAAGCCTCAGCCAGGGAAGCGATCCGGTTGGATCCCGATGACCTCGCGGCGCATAAGATTCTGGCAAAAGTTTACGGGAAGGCAGGCAAAACAGCGGAGATGCAGGCCGAGCTTTCCTATATACAGACGACGGAAGCGGCCGCCTTAGCCGCGCATCCCGAACTCGCCAAAAAGCCTGAGCCGGTCAAGCCTAAACGAAGCGAGGAATCGGACGATGAGGACGAAGAAAATGACGGCAAAGAAGATTACCAGCTGATCGGGTTATGTATTGGTCAGTGGAACCGCATGAAAGACGCCATCATGCACGAGCAGGTGGATCAAGCGCTCACCTATTATTCCGATTACCTCGATACGCGGGAGCAGTATCGCGCCTCCTTCAAGAAGATGGGGAATCAGCGGCTGAAGTCTGTTTTCAGCAGTTTTGGTGAGCTCTATGATTGTGAGATTGTTTTTGCGACGGCGCACTGCAAGTCTATGGTACGCAGCCCGTCGGGTGGAGTGTCCGTGGCCAAGATTCGATTTGAGAAAAACCCGGATAAAGTCTGGAGAATCCGCTCGTTTTAGTCCAAAGTCGCAGGTCTAAAGCCGATTCAGACTTTAGACTTTAGACTTTGGACCAGCAGTAAAGCATTCGCTACTGGCCGACCGCCTTCAAAATAACGTTCATCCGCAGGGGCATCGCCCCGCTGCGCGAAAATCGCGCGCGAGCGTCCGCCGTCCAGCGCAATGGCGTCCTCCGCGCCCATCTTCGCCAGCGTCAAAGCAAGGTCTTCAAAGGAAAGATCCCCGCCGGTATTACGATGCGCCCAAAGGAGCAGAATTTCGCCGTTCTTCTTGATGGCGAGCACCATGCGGTCACGGCTCTTAAGCTTATCGAGCCGCTCTTCCTTCGCCGTCACTTGTACCCGGCCTTTTTCCAACAGTCTCGGTCCAGCTAAAAGTCCATGGGCGACTTCTTTGGCTCGCCAATCGTCAGGCAGTGACCACCCTGGCCGTATGAGCGAACCCTTTTTCAGAGCGGAGAGATTGTTTTGAGCGTAGCCGTGCATGGCCACTACAAGGCCATGGGCTGGAATAACCACGCTTCCTTTGCGAATAATCTCAGCGATACGGTAGACGCCTGGCCGTTGCGGCTCGGGATGTGCCGCCGCATAAATAGAATTCGGTGGAAGGCGAAGCTGCCGAGCGTAAAGCGGCGTGAATAACGCTAGCGCATTCTTTCCGCCCGGAACGTTGATGTGATGAACGGCAAGGCGGCCGTTCTGAGTCTCCATCCATACTTTGGGCATCTTGCGTGGGGAAGCAATGTGGACGCGCGGCCCGAGGGTTTTGCGCCGCGCGTTCGAGAAACCCACCATGCTCCGCGTAAATCCTTGCGGCATGTTGAAAAACTCCATGGCGCCATCCCGCAGGAGAAAACCAATCGGCAGTCCCGTCGAAGTATCGAAAAATCCGCCATTGATAGCAGCGAGGACCGTACGCCGTGAGTCATGACCATAATTCCGGGCGATGACTCGGATGGACTCAGTGGCTGGTCCGCGACCGCGATAGAAGGGAACAGGAACAACTTCCAAATCTTCCGACAGGCTGCTTGCCGTAACGTATTTGAGCGTAATATCGCCAACGCGTTGGATCACAAACCGGCCGTCTCCCTGACCGCTTTGCCAGAAGGCAGGCACGGCACGTGTGGGCTGGTCCACTAAGAGACTCGCCAACAGGGCTCCTCCAACAAGAAAAAGATGATCTTTACGGATTTTCACGGAGCCCAAGCGTAGCCTGAGAATACTGCGATTACAAGGTGGAGCTTTTAAGCCGCCTGTTTTAGTTTTTGTCGATGGGTACCGCCGCTGAAGTGAGGAAAGGGTTCTTTGATTCTTGAAGGAGGTTTTTTGGGCAGAATCTCAAGGATCTGTTTTGGGATCTGCGTTCGCAGAGTCGAAAGTTCACGGATATCGACGGGACTTATCTTCAGCCACTCTCTCCTCTTGAAAGAGGACGCCTTGTTGCTGATTCCAATATACGCTTCGGTCAAAAACGGAACAGGAAATTGTCCGGCCTTTTCCGGCGGCATCCACTGAAGGTCGAACGCCACATAAGCTATCGTGGGGATGTGCAGTCCCCAGGCACGCATACGAGCAGAGAGATAAACAAACTCTGCTCGGATCAGCCGATCCACATACTGCTCGAACTCCTGCTTTCGCTCCATCAACTCAGGCATGGTGCCATAGAGTGGGTCATACATGGAGCGATAGTCCAATTCGAGGGTGTGCCCCGAGCGGTAAGTGATGTTGCCAAAGAACGGGGAGCTACCTCGGCGGGCATAGGAGCCATTCTCATAGAGGTCGTCTTGATAAGGGGTTTTCAATAAGTCGGAATTGCTTGAGAAGAGATCGCCTTTTAGAACATGCCGCGTTTCATACGCTCTGCCTCCAGGCTGCAAAGAAGGCATCACAGGCTCGAGCATCCCGGCATCAAAGATGACTTTCCCTTCGATATTGAAAATAGAGGCTTCATTCCAGATGTCTCGCAGCGCGGCGGCCAGCTGCTCATCGTCCACATTCAATATCATTGTGACAATGTCTTTTTGTGGGGTATGCTTCGCCGTGCCCAGGCCGCGCCGTGAAATCAAAGAAGTCATGGCAGACGCTCTGGCATACGCGCCCGGAAAGTGCGGGTTGTACGCCATGGTGATGGCCAAACGCCCCGACGAATCGAGACGCAAATACATGATGCCCATTCCATAACCGCCCACATTCGGTTTATAAATCAATCCGTGAACAGGAAAACGGCCTGAGTGCTTGAGATGGACGATCCATCGGGCGACTGTCTCAAAATTCCTTTCGTCTTGTAGCTGCGCCAGCGCCGGATGATACGAGTTGTCCGTAATGTCAAAGGACGTTTGCTGCCCAGCGTGCAATCCAGGTTCATCGAAAGCCACAAACCACGGCGGCTGAGGGATGGGGCCACCCCGCAGCAGATTTCGCACGGCATATTTGCCGCGGGATACGATAGACAGCGAAGTAGATTGGTACTTATATTCCATTTTCGGCAACGGATTTTCCACAGCCGCAGCTCGTTTCCTTGGAGTCCCGCCGCTTCCCTTTTCCGGGGCCTCTTCGAGCGGAATTTCGTGCAAGGGGATCCCCAGCATGAACCAACAGACGGCCGCATGCGCCATGGCACCCGGAGCTAGGGCTTCATGCGGCATGAACAGTCCCGCCCCTTTCATGAGGAGCGCCGCAAACCCCAGGGCGGCAAAAATAAAAATGGGTGTTTTGGTGCGCTCCAGCCAGGAAAGGAAGCGTTCAATATTGAACTCTGTGCCGCCCCAAATTCGCTTCGTCACGCCGGGATATCGAAGCCAGTGCGCATCAAATTTTTGGGCTTCCTTCGTCTTGTCAATTTTCTGAATAATGAATTTCTTATGCCCTTCTTCGCGGAGATACTGGAGAAGAGCTACCCTCAATCTGGAACCGACCCTTTGATCCCACTCCTTCGGGTCTACGAAAATACCGTCGTCAAAAGAGAGGGAAGTGCCAGGACGTGCCGTAAAAGCATGAAGGCCTATCGGCCTGTCGTTCAAAAAAGCTACGAGAGCATCGCGGTGTGCCCGTGGTTCGTTGTGTGGACCTTTTCCGATCCATAATTTCCACTCTCCCAATTTCCAATAGGATGCGATCAATCCTTTTAATGTGCCGTTCGCCTTTTGATAGTGGCTCAGTCGCGAATAAAGACGAAACGTCAGCAGATCAGGCGTCCGGCGCTTCCGTTTGGATGGCAGAGCCCGAACTCCTGCGGAAAATCCGCGCTGGATCGTTACCCCAGCCACCTTAGGCGCCTGCAGCACAATGAGGTCTTCTAAACCTGCCTTTCTGAGGAGCTGCCGAACAAACTCGCGCTTGGCTTCTGCCGCTGGAAGCGGCGCTTCCGAAGGGCCGATGCCCAAAACATCCCGGAAGGCTTGACGCAGATCTGCATTGGCTTGCTCTCGTTCGGTGCGATCGGGAGTCAGACGCGCCTGGAGGGCTCGCCACTCCTCCAGGAGTTCAGGTTTTAGTTTTTCAACGGTCAAGGTGTTCACGAAATGACCCCAGGTATACAGGCGATCGTAGAGGATCCTGTCAGAGCCTTGGCTGGCGTTCACAAAAAGGCGCCGAACGTAGGCATTGGACAGCAGCAGCCAGTCGCGCAGCTCGGGACGAACGGAGTGACGCGGCAAAGCGTTCGACAAACGCAGGTAGGGCAGGAGCATGCGTCCGTCCTCAGGGCCATACAGGAAATCCATGAGTCGGTACACGCGAAGCACAGACTCGGATTCTTCCGGGGAAACACCAAGGTAGGCCGGACGCCGCATGGTGTTGAGATAAAGCCTGGCCAATGTTGAAAAATTGAGATCCCCTGGCGGTAATTCCACGTCGGTATAGCTGCGACTTCCGGGCCAGGCCCCCAGACCCTCCGGCCAATAAAACGTGATAAACCGCTTCCCCTGCTCTTCAAAGATGTACTCCTTCGCCGCGGCGAGGACGAAATCCGAAATGTACTTGTTCTTTTCGATATTGCTGAGAAAGAAGAATTTTTCGGGAGAATGAACCCAATCATTCACCGCATTGCAATAGGCCTGCTCGAAAACAATCTCTTTCTCATACCAGTGGGTGACATCCAAGTCGATAAATTCTGCCAGCGCGCTGATCCAGCTCTTGAAATATTGATCGACGGAATCTTGGGGCAATTGACCTGGCATGATGTCGTGCGCGATCTCATGAGGGAGCACATAGCTCGCGGGCTGACCCACACCAACTTCCACAGAAATGGATCCCACTCTTTTCAGAAGAATCAGTCCCTGCACATTTTCTGCTTCTGCATGCCGGCTGGCGAGATACTCGGGATCCACGAAGGCAATGGCTTTGAGGCGTGCTTTCTGTGCAAGACGACGGATCGGTTCCAGACTGGTCGCCACCTGCCTCAGCAGTTCGTCATCGGCTCCATAAACTTTCCACCCATATTTTTCAAATATTTCACGTTCGAGACCTTGAAGCCCCAGCATCGTCACGGCCTCCTGGACCGACGCATTTCGCAAAGAACGATTGATCGCTTCCACGGCGCGCGAGCGCGTTGGAGGTTTTATTTTGTTGTCGCGCGCCACCGCTTGGAGGCCCTGGACGATGTGTGCCCTGGGTGGCTCCGAAGCTGTGGAGGCTTCGGACCACATTGACGTAAATGCCAGGCTTGCAGCGATATCGTCTGTCCTGAGGGCCTGCAGGACAGGTTCGATTCGTCCCAGTTTGAAAACAGCGTGCAGCGTGATGGAGCGTACGAGGTTGTCTTGATGCTTGAGGTACGGCTCAATCGCTGGGAGTGCCGAGGCGTCGTAGGTTTGACCTATTTGATAAATCGTCATCGCTAAAGATCGGTCATCGAAAGGACGTGCAAGGGCGCCTAAGAGAGTCTCGAGCGAAGTCTGCGATTCTGCGATCCGCTGTTGAGTGAAGGCTGGTCTGGCGGAGACGTGCGCTAAGGCAAGGAGTAGGGCCGTCCCAGAAACGATAGTCCGTATCTTAGGTAGTTCATTGCCGATCAAAAAGCGCCGGACGTTGATTGCGCGATTGACGAACGCCTGTTCAGCAAAAAGGTCGTTTTGAGGATGATGGGAGGTTTTCAGGGGAACAGCGAATACGGGGTCCGCAATGAGCGCAGGAACCAGAAGGAGGGCTATGCATCGAACAAGGTGTTTATTCATGGGGTTGCCGTACCCGCCTTCGCCAAGGCTACGGCGGGCAAGCGCGCGCTCGCCCACCGTAGCTCGAAGAGCGGAGGAGGGTACGAGGATCACGCTAATTTTAAGTGGTTTCCGGCAGAGACAAAATGGAGCTAAGGGCTAAAAACCTGGGCCTAAAGGACCCAGGGATGGGAGGGCAGAACGAGCTACCCTTGAATGGCTTTGAGTTGCTTCTGAATATCGCCCAGCCGCAGGCTGAGGTCTTTGACGCGGGCGGGGTTCTGGTGGGTTTCAAGGCGGGCCATTTCACTCAAGAGCAGGGATTCCGATTCTTTGAGCTGCTTGATGACGTCCTGTTTGCGTTTGAGCTCCTGCTCCTGCCGGTATTTAGCCTGGCGTTGTTCCGCTTCGAGGCGCTTTTGTTCCTTTGATTTACGAACGCCTATGTTGACGTCTCCGCCAGACGTCTGGTGGACCATGGATCCCCCACCAGTGTCTGTGGGGGATGACGGCGTAGTGACGGTGGGGAATGACGACGTATGGTGACTTCGCTCGATACGCTCTTCTGACCGGAAAAGGTCTCCTTCTTCGCCTTCTTCCTGCGCTTTTTTGTGCAGGAAGTAGTCATAGTCGCCCGGATACCACGTCACTTTTCCTTTTTGAACATGGATGACATGGTCCGCGAGCTGCCGAAGGAAATAGACGTCGTGGCTGATCAGACAAATGGTGCCTTCAAATTTTTTAAGCGCCTCACTGAGAACGTCCACGCTGGCCATGTCGAGGTGGGTGGTGGGCTCGTCCAGGAGCATGAGGTTTGGTGGATCCAGCAGCAGTCTGGCGAGTCCCAGACGGCTCTTTTCTCCACCGCTCAGGACCTCCACTTTTTTGAAGACGGTATCCCCTCCGAAAAGAAACGATCCGAGCACGGTACGCACCGTCTGCTCAGTGTGATGGCGCTTCGTGTTCAGGGCTTCCTCCAGGACCGTCTTGCCCGGCCGAAACATTTCGGCACGGTGCTGCGAAAAATAACCCACTTCGACATTGAAACCAACCTTCTTTTCGCCTTCCTGAAACGGGATGGCGCCGGCCAGCAGTTTGATCAGCGTCGATTTACCGGCGCCGTTGGGGCCCACGAGCGCAATTTTCTGGCCGCGTTCCAGCGTCAGGTCCAATCCGTCATAGACCCAGGATTTCCCATCGTAAGACTGACGGATGTTCTTCAGTGTCAGGACGTTCTGACCGCTCCGTGCCGGCTGCGGAAATGAGAAACCCACCGTTTTCAGGTCTTCCGGGAGTACGATGCGTTCCATTTTCTCCAGATATTTGATTTTGGCCTGCGCGCGGGAGGCCGTCGACGCCTTCGCCCTGAATTTATTGATGAAGTCTTCCAACTCCTTGATCTCTTTCTGCTGGCGGTGATACGCCGAGATAAGGTTTTCTTCATCCTGCTTTTTCTGCGCCACATAATCTTCAAAGGTCCCGGTATAGAGATTCAGTTTATGCTCCCTGACCTCCACGATGCGGCTGACAATACTGTTGATGAATTCCCGGTCGTGCGAGATGAGAAAAATGGCACCGCGATAGTTCTGCAGATAATCCTGAAACCAGAGGAGTGATTCGAGATCGAGGTGGTTGGTAGGTTCGTCCAGCATGAGGAGGTCTGGTTCATCGAGCAGAAGCTTGGCGATCGCCACCCGCATCTGCCAGCCGCCGGAAAGTTCGGCGATCGGACGTTCAATGTCCGATTGCTTGAAGCCCAATCCCACAAGGATCTTTTTGGCACGTGGGGCCCGCGTGGAATCTGCGATCTCATCGCCCATGACTTCCTGCAGAACGAGCGTATGCGTAAATTCACTGGTTTCCTGCGGAAGATATCCGAAGGTGACGCCGGTCCTCAGGCTGATGGAGCCTTCATCAGCTTCCATCTTCCCCATGATGAGTTTAAAGAGCGTGGATTTTCCGGCTCCATTAGGGCCGATCAGC
>JANLWZ010000083.1:0-4997 GCA_031364865.1 Elusimicrobiota bacterium | reverse complement strand
CGCAGCGGTCACCCGTACATGTACTAACCTTGATCGTTGTTGCTTAGCTTCTGCGAGTGAGGCAAGCGTTAATTTGACTTCTATCATCGGCCTCTCCAAGAAATTAAAATGCAATAAAATTTAAATTTAAACGAATAATGTTTATAATGTTTCAATACTTTGCAATCGCAACTGATCCACACTTTATCTGGGTCGCTAATCGATATCCGAGAGCTTAAAGCTGGCCCGAGCGAAGCGACCGTTCCAGTCCACGTTAATGGATCGATCCGCTCCGTGATTAATCATGATCAACTGCTCCACAGGGTCGTTGGGAAGCCTGTAATCGGCAGAGACACCGCCATTCACGGACATGACGACAGCGACCTGAAGGACCGACCCATCAATCAAGCCTTGAGCGGTCAAAGGATCTCTCACGTTGGATTGCGGTAAGGAAGCGTATCCTTCACGTTGGGCGGTGGCAGCTAAACCAGCCCTTTCGAGCCGTGCTCGTAAAGCTTGTTTTTCTGAATCAGCAAGTGTGTCGGGCAACGAGGCAACGAAATCATCTAGGGAAATACCGCGGAGTGCCTGATCCATAGTTTGGAATCCGGGATAATACACATTCCAAACCAACGCACCGCCGAACGTCAAATTAGATTGGGCAAGGCTAGCTGTATTCCCAACATATTGATGCTGTGCATGATAATCGCCAGTGATGACATCTGTGAGGCGGCCCAACGCATCTTGTGCTTTGACTTCCGGAACTGGCGTTGCTTGCTTCCCGAGAGCCAGATACCTTTCATAATCCGCAATGGATTCATCACGGTTATCCCTTTGCACATACTTAAGTCCGGGTGGAAGACGGTAGATCGTTCTGCGAATATTGCCCAGGGCATCCATCGGCGAGATTTCATACACCTCATCCACTTCATTATTGGAATTGAGATGAAGCCGAGGCCGTCGAACACCTTCCAGCTGATCATTGATCGTTGGATCAATCAGTTTTCCCACAGCCTGTGCGCCTTCCGGACCCAAATTCCGCTGCAGCAGACGCAAATCATTGGGACGAGGTGCGGGCCTACGTTCATCGACGTCGGAACTTCCGCGAGGTGGCGTATTCGGATTTATAGGGGGACTTGGCAGACCCAATTCGGTTGGACTGACACGATAGACTTCAGTTTTTGTGACCGATTCATGGAGACCATTATCATTGACCACTCGCGAATCATTGATCCGAACGCGGTCGTAACGATTGACTAGCAAAGAATGTCCGGAAAACTCCCATTGCCACAAAGAATGTCCTGCGCGATCTCGACGGTGTATTTCAAGCAAAGTATTTCCATCAGGCGCGTAGCCCGCTAAAACCACATCCCCGTCGGTCTCGAGGACATAAAATCGTTTCGCAACTCGGTCGGCTGAATCGATTTCGTAAATAGGGTATTGAAAATCGCCAGTGCCCCCATAAAAAGATGTTTTTATGATTTCCCCGTTCGGCGCCAGGTAGCTTCGCGAGAGGATGATCTCGCCGACGCGTTTTTCAATCACGCTGACGTTCGGCGTGTGCGCATCGACTTCTGTGATCACAGTCATGACGTTTCCGCTGATCACACGCTGCAGCACGCCTTCGTTGCCGGGATGCTGCGCATTGAAATTCGCAAGAGGCTCAAGACGCGCGTTATAGGTCTTCACGAGCTGGCCATCACGGTCCAGAACGCGGGTGCTGGCAGGAACGTTGGTGGGTCCAATCCAGCGGTCCACAATACGCGTTTGTCCGCCGGGACGTTGAGCGGTGGGCGCGCGGCCGGCAAAGTCGCCCGGGATCATAAATTCAGTTTCAATATCGCCGCGCGCAGGAATTTTGCGCACTGGAATTCTGGAGGGTTGATTGGCCGTCCCCACCGTGGCTTCGCCGTATTCCCAAGTCATCATGATGTTGCCTGCTTGATCCCGCTTGACCGCTTTCAACCTCTCGGATGTTTTTCCGCGATAGGTGATATCCACCGTAAAAGTAGGATGCTCTTCGCGGACAGTCCTGCCGTAGGAATCGTGTTCTTCTTTCCAGGAGTTACCGAAAATCAGGTCTTGCTGTTGGACGAAGAATCGGCCATTCGGATTGAAGTAAACAGGCGCGCCCGTCACCGGGTCTTTGCTGATGGCGACGAGCGCGGAACGTCCCACGGGTGAATTCACCTGCTCAAAGCCTGCGCTTACGCCAGGAAGAATAATCGGCGTCCGACTCCCTGGGGCTGCAGAAGGTTGGCCTTGAGGCACCACTTCGAAGGAAACAGATTCTTGGGCGACTCCCATGGTGCCAAGAACACCGGGGCCGAAGCTGCCCTTAGGCACCACCGAAACCTTCAACGGACGAAATTCGTTGCCATCCCAAACGCCGTCATAACGAGCGAGCACTCGTCCCATGACGTCCTGTACCGTCACCCAGGATTGGCGGCTGGTGGAGTCCTGATGGAGGGTAACAGGCTGTTGCGTGCCGTCCACAAACCCCAAACGGCGGCTCTCGATGGCCACAGCGCCAATTTGTTCATTCGTGATAGATCCTTCGTTCACATAAGCCGTGCTTTGATGGATTCGGCCATTCGAGTCAAATTGATTCACCACCACATAGCGGTCACTGATGACGGCCCGTGGGAGCTGTTCGGACACGTAGACATGCACTTCTTCGCGCGCGAGAGAGGGGTAAGTCACGGTTTCAATGAGGCGACGCTGTGAACGCACGTCACTGAAGTTCACAGCCGTGGTTCTCGTACGATAAAGCTCTTCACTTCCCTGCTGCGGCTTCTCGAGAGTCCCCAGATTTGCAAAGGTCCGGCTGCCGCGTTTTAATCCGTAGTCGTCATTGTCAATTTCGGTAATCGTAGTAGGCGTAATAAGCTTCCAGAGCACACCACGGCGATAGATTTTTGTTTCCATCTGGCCGGAAATACGATTCAGACGTGTTCGAGAAATGTCCTTATCGGCAGGGAAATTCAGAATATAGACCGCATCACGACCTTCATAATTCTTTTTGTAGCGCCAAAAGTTCGCTTCGATGTCACTCATTTCCTCATCGGTCTTGCCCTCGGCAAGCAGGGCATCGATCTGAGCGTCGACTTTGCCCATGCCGACTTCAAACTTCACGACATTTTTGCCATTTTCCTGATAGACGATGAACACACCGCCTTCATCAACGATTTGCTCGAGGCTTTCCAGATCCTTGAGCTCTTGTGCTTGATTCTCAAGATCCGTCTTCATTTGCTCAGGGGAGGCGATAGGAATCAACGTGATCACGCGATTCAGGTCATGGTCGAAATAAACGATGTTGTTGTGATCGGCGTCCCATTTGCGGATCAAAGTTTTCCCCGGGGCCTGGCCCTTCGACAACTGCCTGGACAATTCTTTAAAGTTGTTCAGAGCGTCGTTGCCTGACACAAAGATGGGATCCAGGAAATGCAGCCGCTGATCGCGCGTCAATGGGGTGAGAGCGTTGACTGTAACGGAAGTGGCGAGTGGATTCACGCCTGCCGACCGGCGGTCATGGCCCATACGTTCAGGATTGATGCCTAATTTCTCGAACGCTGTGTAGTTGCCACTGGATTCACTTATCACGGTACCCGGCGTGCGAAAGTCAGACGTAGGCACAGGCAATAAACCGACCGCAACGCCGTTTTCGTCCACGGCATAGGGCAATGAGGCGCCGCGCTCCGTCGTCGTGGTCAGCTTGCCCAGTTCCGCGCCGATCCGAACGGCTTCCGCGTCATCGCCCATTTCCCTTGACGCGCCGGCGACATGGCCGCTCATTTCCGGAGAGATGACGGCCCGACGGTTCTCACTCGCTGCGCGACCGTCCGGATCCGTGAAATCGTAAAGAATGACTTCAATACCTTGAACAGAAATCTTGACTCTACTGCGCTGGAGACTTTGGTACACCCGGGCGGCTTGCCCGTCTCCCAGGAGCTGGTCCAGACCCGTTTTGCCAAAGCTCAGAATGGCGACGGCGTTCACATCCGTAATATAGGTCGTTGTAGGAGTGCCGTTCTGGCTGCCCTGCAGGAAATATCCCGCGGTCCTGTCATATTGACCTCTGAGGTAAGTCGCGAGGCTGTCAGCACGAACTTCGTATTTGCGCTTTAAATCGCCAGGCAGTTCCGCGTCGGCGAGATTTTTCAGTGCCGCATAAAAGCGGAAGTTTTCTTCATTGGAAACGTTCTTTTGACTCTCGCCTTCAATGCCGTTGGGAATGCTCCCATCTTTGTTTTGCTTGGCGATCCAGAAGTCGGCCAGCTGCTGCGCCTGACCCAGCAGCCAAGCGCGTTTCTGAGGATCGGAGAGCTTGGCTCGAACACGCAGAAGTGCCGTGATGAGCTTGGCGTTGGGACCGGGATTCACGCGGCCATCCGTAATACCGCCCGTGGCAATATCCGTGCGGATGCCATTCACCATGGCGAACGCCGATTTTTTATCGCCTTCTTTGAGTTGCCGCTGCGCGTACTGCCGGCTGAGCAGGTTCTTTAACGTGTCAAAGGCGGCATCCACGTGACCTGTGTCGGCCTGAAGGATAGCGGCGTCGCCGACGTCATAGATAAACGCGCCATTTTTAGCGGGGTCATCGAAAATACCGCCACGATGGCTGGGGGTTAAAACCGTCAAAGGGTGTGCCGCGCTGAGGGAGTTGGCCGCAAAGTCTCCGGCGTGGATGCCCACGCGGCCAGACTGCGCTTTGAAAGTGTTCACGACGGCATCCCGCTCATACTGCAGAACACCAATCGTCCCGCCATGGGCCTGCACCTGATGATAGGCCTTCGACTGCTGCAGGCTTTCCTCGAGACGCTTGACGTTGTATTCAAAGGTCGGCAGACCAAAGAGAACGATATCGCCGGTTTTCTTATCTTTAAAGTACGGGAGACGCCCGTGTACCCGTTCGCCGTTCACATCGTAATCTCCGGTCAATGGCTCCAGGTCAAGATTCAAGAATTCCTCTTCCGTTAAGGGTCGAATCTCCGAATCGGACCAGAAGAATTCTT
>JANLWZ010000069.1:0-1701 GCA_031364865.1 Elusimicrobiota bacterium | reverse complement strand
AAGAACAGCGCAGATTCGGTTGTGAGTCCGGCGCAGGCAGCCATCCGGTTCGTTCTCGCTCAACAGGCGGTTTCCGTGACCATCCCGGGTTGCAAAACGGTGCAGCAGGTAGAGGAGAATTTCGCAGCGGCCGAGCTTTCTACCGGAGTCTCATCTTAGGCATAGGCCTTACGGCCCTCTAAATTTAGCCGACCCTACCATAGTGTAAAAACAGGCAATGTCCTAAACTTTCCGCATGAGATACTTGCGCACCTTATTCATCCTTTTTACCGCGATGCTCGTCATGGGAGCAGCAGAGCCCCTACGTTCCCCAGGATTTGCTCCAGACCCTACCGCAAAGACGCTTTCCGAACTCCGCGCAGCGGAACGTCGAAAAATCCCTTTGGACGTCTATCTCAAGACTTCCAATCACTATCAAGCAGGGGACAGCGTGGAAGTGACGGTGACGGTCACCAATCTCTTTCGCAAGCCCTTGCTCATGAATTCCCGTATGCTCGTGAATCATCCGCTCCTGCAGGGGGAACTGCACTTTGATATCAAAGACGAAAGCGGCAATCCCGTGAACCTGGAGACGCCGGTGACGCCCCTGACTGTAAAAGACGAAGACCTCGTGATTCTTGATAAAGGCGAATCGATTCAGCGAACGGTCGACTTGGCCGATCTTTTCGGGATGAGCCGCAAAGGCAGCTACGTCATACAAGCTTGTTATCACAACGAAATGGATGGCATGACGGAGGGCGAGCGGACTTGGAAGGGTAGAGTCTGGTCCGAACCCGTCCACATCGAGCTCCAATAAACCTGTCCCAACCCTCTTGACAGGCGACCAGCCTAAGCAGTACAACGTTGCCATGGTGGAAAGCAGTTCCTACCCCGCCTTAACCCTGCAGCAAATACCCTTGAGCCACATCTATACCTCGCCGCACCAGATGCGCCGCCATTTTGATCCGACAGCGCTGAAAGAGCTTGCTGCGTCCATGAAGCAGGAGGGCCTGATTCAGCCGATCACGCTCCGGCGAGTGGGGCAGGCTTTCGAGCTCGTGGTCGGTGAACGCCGCCTGCGCGCTGCCAAAATGCTCAAGTGGGAAGCCATTGATGCCCGCATCATCGATATCAGTGACGAAGATGCGGCGGTCAAAGGCCTCATTGAGAATCTTCAACGCGCCGATTTATCCCCTATAGAGGAAGCACGCGGCTACAAACAGCTGGTCGATCACCCCTATAAACTTACGCAGGATGCGATTGCTCAGCGCGTGGGGAAATGTCAGACCATGATCGCGCGGACGCTTGCTCTCCTTGAGCTCCCTCAGGAAATACAGGATCTTATGCCTCGAGGCATAATCACAGAAACTCATACCCGCTCGCTACGCAAAATGCCGGAACGCGCTAAGCAGGTCGCTTTAGCCAAAAAGGGACATCGCGAAGGCTGGACAGCCAAGGAGATGGAGCGGCAGGTGAACCAGATGCTGAAAGAAATGGGCGTGCCGCTTAAGATAAGGGAAACGAAACCGTCGGCGCTTTCGGCTGATCCGTTAGGGAAGGTCTGGGAGCATGTTCTAAACTCCGCCGCGCAGGCCCATATTAAAGTTTCAGCGGTACACTACAAGAAAAACGGTAAATGGTCCCTGGAGATTCAGACGAAAAAGACCGGCAACCACAAACGCCACCTCGCAGACTTCTTCATGCACCTCGGCCACACCCTGA
>JANLWZ010000067.1:0-1743 GCA_031364865.1 Elusimicrobiota bacterium | reverse complement strand
TCCGTGACCGGCCGTCTTGATCTGTTGAGTCAACTGACCGATGTGGTACACGGAGTGTACGATGAGCTGGCGGTAGAGCATGGTCGCGACTCCGCATTTCATCCTCACCAGCGGGTGCGAGACTCGAACGTGAGCCACGCTGTCGGGCAGGCTTGTGGTCCAGATGTACGTCTCACGACATTGCTTCTTGACCCAGCTTCGGAATTCGTAGAAATCACGAAACTGCTTGAGCTTTTCCCGAGTGGCTTCGAGATTGACTGCTCGAAGAGCGGTCAGGTTGTTGACGGTCGGAACGAGCTTCTCCGGCAGCTCGAAGGGAACATGATCGGGCTCGAGCTGATGACTCACGAACTTGCGCGTGAAGACGCTGACTTGGGCGATGTGAACGGCCAGTTCACCTGGTCCGTATCCTTCGTCCGGAGCGCTGCGCCAGAGTTTGTCGCATTTGTAGAGGACGTTGAGCGCCGAGCGGGTTCCGTCACCAGCCTGCGCCATGCCACATCGGACATCTCTCAGATCCATCGGCCCCTCCTGAGGAATGTTTCACAAGCCGCGTTTACATGCGGTTCGCGTACGCGACGACGAAAGCCTTTTCTTCCGACACCTGGTGCGCCTGGTGTCCGCGGATGTCTTCCAATCCTGATAGAGCTGAATGAGGCGCTCCATCCGGAAATCTCGTGGGAACTTTTTCCCATGCAGCACTGATTCCTCCTTGAAGTGCGTAAAGGTCAAAGCTTACGGCTGACCAGTCAATCGGTCAGGGCGCGTGATGTGCTCGATCAAGCGTTCCGCGTGCTTGAGCAGCGGATCCAGCCCCGATGGACCAGCGAACGCGTGCCACCTCTTGAGTGTGGCCGCGTATTCATCACGGCTGACTTGATGCAGCCAGTGTTCCCGTTGCGGATTCGACGCGCAGTCGAATATCAGCATCAGAAACCCGATTGCCAAATCGCGCGATGATCCGGGCTCTTGGTCGAGCGTGCGACGTGTTTCTTGCGCGCCCTGGTAGAGGCAAACGTTCAAGACGTGACCACGGCCGAACGGGCCAGATGATCGACTCCGCTTTGGACCGAAGCGCTCTTTGGACAGGAGCGTTTTATGCACGGCCCGATATTCCTGGTCAAAGATCATGATCCAGTACAGATACATCAATCGGCCGAAAATCTGGGCCGATTTTTCCGCATGTGTGCCGACAGGTTTCACGTTACCTCCGCCTTCTGGCCAATATAGCCGGATGGATTTTTATTGGTGGGGCGCAAAAAGAAGCGCCGTAAATTGGTATAGGACTAATGATGCTCTACCATGCGTAAAGCGCTGAGTCAAGACGTAAGCAATTTGATTGACAGCGATATTCTCGCGTGGTACCACTTGCAAGCGATTACGTCACGCTCACCTAGGACAGGGAGGCAAGAAATGCGAATAGCGTTTTTCTGGGAGGTGCGTCAACTCCTCGACAATCTCCATCGGCAAGGAGTCATCAACTGGGAGACCCGTGAAGCGCTGATCAATCGCGGGGCCGCCTGGGTCAGGCAGCATGCCGAAGGGGAAATCGATGTCGTAAATGTGGATGAGCAAAAATACTTTGCCCATCTTTTGGAAGGCCAGTCTGAGGACGTCAAGCAGCGTTTTCAAGAACAGTTCTCCTCGAAGGCCGGAGAAACACGAGCGTGACCTGTGCCGAACATTCAAAGCGCCGCCCGGATTCCGGGGGCGGCGCTTCTATAATTCAGAAATTTATCGGTT
>JANLWZ010000056.1:0-1531 GCA_031364865.1 Elusimicrobiota bacterium | reverse complement strand
CTTCTTGACCATCGAACACTCCTCTTCGCCAAGCCGGCTTCAGCCCAGCATAATGCCCGGAGTTCCCACTTATAGCGCTGTTCAGATTTGCGGAGCCACTTCTCTTGATCAGTTGCTCTTTGAACTAGCCGCTCACTACCGCGACCGCGGGTTCCCAGAATCTGCGCTGAAGCACCTTAGATGGACCCTCATCATGAACGTAAAGGACGGGAATTTTTGTTTGGACACCCCGTACCCCCGTTGCTCTAGTCGCGTAGACGATCTCATCGGCCACTTCCGACGCTGCCCGCAATTCTCTGACTTCTCGGCCCTTTCATCGGCGGACGCCGTATTTGGATTCGCCTGCGGATACAGAATGAAGGATTGGTCGAACGCTCCCACAAGCGATGCCGAAGTTATCGCTAACAGAATTCCCGGCGCCAACAACGCTGTTCTTGCCGAACAAGCTCGTATGCTTAGTTTGAAATACAACCACGACTTGTATCTTCAATTTGAAATCGCCGATGCGTTACCAGCCGGCACTCCAGTAAGCTGCCGCAGCACGCGAAAGGATCAAGGAACAAAGGACGTTGCATGCGAGTTTATTGCGTACGCAACGAACATAGGCAAGAAGATTACGACGGTCATTGTGGTCGCCCACAAGCATCACTACGAGAGGTGCCGTATTCTTCTTGAAAGCATGAAAATTTCTGGCTTACCTACTCAAGATCAGTACTCGAACTACGATCCTCTCGAAGCACAGCCCAGAGCAATGAGCCCAGAAGACGTCATTGTTAACGACTTTGCGTCGATGGCGGGGATGGCAAAAGGTACTTAACTCTAGGTCGAACGGACAGAGAACCTCATTCGATAAGGTGGGCACCTCTTCCTAACGCTTGCCGAGATGGAAAGTGGCAAAGGCAGGTCCGCGAAAGGTGTCGAGGTGCGGTGACCAGTTCAAGGCGACGGCGTTCAAGTTGGGACACCTTCGGCCTGCCCGTGTTTGGGAAGCACGACCTTGCTTGCCGCGTTCTTCCCTTCGGGAGTCAGTTCCCACATTCCCCTTCGTGCTGCCCGGTTGATGTAGCCGCGCTGCTTGAGCGCATTGCGCGCCCAGGTAATGGTGTTTTCCGCCTTGGTTTCGCCGGTGCTGACGAGTTCCTGGTCCGCGGCGCCGATGAATCCGTCCTTCATCATTCGCTTCACGATCGCATGAGTCACGTCGCGTTTGTGGCCCTGGCCGTCGAATTCTTTCGCGAGGATGTAGAGCAGGTAATCCTCGTAAATCGCCTGCGGCGTCAGTGCGTCCGGCGCGACGCGCACGCTTTTCGGCGCTTTCGCGGCCGCACGCAGCACGCCGCGCTCTTCCAGCAGGCGGCGGATCACCATGCTGGGCGAATCGACGAAGGGTTTGGCCAGTTGCTGCAGGCCTTCGAAGACGTCCTGTTCCACGCGTATGGTTGGCATGCAACATTGTAACACTGTTCCCTTTACTTTAAAGTCCCTGCAAAGCGAAATTCATGCGTATAATCCGCTCCCTTTCGCGAGTTGC
>JANLWZ010000021.1:0-2775 GCA_031364865.1 Elusimicrobiota bacterium | reverse complement strand
GCGAGGTTCATGTGGGCGGCGTAGAGGGTCCGCTCTAGCTGCTGCTCTTTGGCGGCGAGTTTTTCATTGAGTGCTTTCACTTCGTCGCGTTGCTTTATAGCCTCTTGTTCCTTTTCTTGCGCGCTGTTTTACGTAATTGGTTTTCTCCCAAAAAAAGATAGTCTATTAAATTGGATCCCCGTTTTCGAATCGGGGATGAATTTAGGGGAATAGTCAACGGGTTTAAACTGGAAAAAAGTAAGATGTACCGTATCCGTTCTCGCAACGCCCTTTCCATCAAGGCGAGTTAATACTACAGGATTGAAATCATGGAATAGAGTCGGCGATGATCGCCGCCTTGGGCTAAAACGAATTCGCTTGGAGCCACGCCTTCACCCGGGATGGCGTCAATTCATCCAACCGGTGGGACGCGTGGTCCTCGATCACGGAAAAGACATGCGTCAAGTAGAACCACGGATTAAGTTTCACGCGCTTGCAACACTGCATCAAGGTGAAAAAAGTTGCGAGGCGCTCTGCGCCTTCATAACTTCCGGCAAAGTTCCAGTTTTTTCTACCTACCACCACGTGCCGCAGATCGCGTTCCGACTGATTGTTGTCCATCGGTATGCGAGGGTCGTCTAAAAATTTCTCCAGTGACCCCTTCCGCTCAAGCGTATAATTTATCGCCACGCCCAGACTGCTTTTCGGAAGTACATGTTCGGAGCGCTCGGAAAGCCATGTCCAAAATGAATTGAGTAGCGGCCCAATCAAAGTCCGCCTCGCTTCCGCCAACGCTTCCAATGGTTCTGGATTTTTTCTCGCCTCGGATTCAAGATGATACATCGCCGCGATTCTGTTCACCGCCTCACGCGCTACAGGCTGATCCTTCATCAGCTCAAAGAACTTTCGCCGCACATGGGCCCAACAATTAATCAGCGTGTAACTGCGCGGTTTGAATTTTGGATCATACGCGGAAAATCCATCCGCCACCACATAACCCGTATAATCTTCTCCAAGCAGCGCCGTGATGTTCTCCCCCGAGCGCCCTGGGTCGAAGCGGTAAACCACCGCGTCTTGACTCCCCATCGTCCAGAAGTAACCGCGGTGTGACCGGCCCTCAAGCGCATTGTCGAGGACATTGACGGGGCTTTCGTCCATGCCCACAAGGCCCGATGCGAGAACTTCGCGGCGGATGGGCTCGATGATACCTTTTACCAAGTCGTGCGCATGAGCGATGATGTCGACCATGTGGGACTTGGAAAGAATGATGCCCTGACGCTCCAGGATTTTCTCCTGACGGTTGAGTGGCAGATGATCCTCATGCTTGCTGATGATGATTTGCGCGGCGAGTCCGGCACCGACGCCTTGAGCCTCAAATGGCGAGGCCGAGTCGTGCGAGCAGCGGGGCTCGTCTTGGCAAATCTGGCAGGCGTAGCGGGGGAAGACATGGTCTTCGTTTTGGCAGGTGGCCGGGATGAACTGCCTAATGAGTGTGTGCGATTCGCCTACCTTTTCCATCCGCGCGCCACAAGGGCAATCCTTTTCGGCGTCAGCGATGTCGTGGATGAGCGTGACGCATTCGAGCTCAGCGCCCTTACGCCGGGCTTTGCGCTGATGCGCGGAAACGGTTTGTGTCGGGCCATTGGTGGAGGTTTCATCAGTGGAGGCGTTGTCCTCAAGACCCTCCATGCGCATTTGCAAGGCGGAGACGATGGTCACGTTCTCTTTGCGCGGTCCGAAGGCGAGTCGTCGGAGTACTTGGAGTTCCTGGTAGGCGGCTGCGTAATCCTGGGCGAGTTCTTGGTATCCCTCGCGGAGGGCTTCGACGCCTTCGGGTATGTGTGTAGGTGGGGTCCGCATTACATAGGTAATCTACACGATACCCCATAATTTCGCATATGAAAAATGGTTTTTCTTAGGTCAGACCGCCGCGCGCGGTAGGCTGAAACGCCGATGGCGCTTAGCCTTATAGAGCTCCAGTCCTTCGAGAATAAGCTGCAACATCACCGGAGTTAAAGCCTGGCCATCAGTGTATTCACCAAGGTGGAACCGCCCTCGCTCAAGACGTTTGAGGTAGAGGCAGAACCCGGTTGTGTCCCAGCAGAGTACCTTGACCTTGTCGCGAGGCTTGTTGAAAAAACAAAACAGGTGACCTGACAGGGCGTCCATGTGAAGACGGTGCTCAACCAAAGCGGAGAGGCCATCTATACCCTTGCGCATGTCCGTGGGTTCAAGGCATAGGAACACGCGAACCGATGGCGGCAGGCTTAACATGGAGCTTTCTCTCCAGCAAGCAAGGTGAGGGCAAAGGAAAGATGCGAAGCTGGAAACTCAAGCCTAGCCCCGGACGTCAAGGTAAGAATGCATTGCCCGTGAGGCATTGGTGGCATCCGCACTTCTTGAAAGGATGGCTTAACGGGCGCTTTGCGGGCTCGCAATCTGGGCAGCCAATAGGCAAACAGGCTTAGGCTAACGCCATGCTTTTGGCGGAAGGCAGCCCGGGAAAGGTTACTCGCGTGATACTGGTCTAATAGGTTCTGGGCTTGGGCGGTATTGAGTGGTTTTCTCCGCATTTCTTCCTCGGGTTAAACCCTGGAAGACTAGCCTATCTTTATTCCATTGCGAAGGGGGCGGCCGAGAACGGATACGGCTATTGCAGTCCGGCCGAATATGAAATGAAGTGGGCTGCATAATCTGTCCGGATCAGGGGAGACAGTTCACACCGGATGCAATGACCTGGTCCAAGGGGCGCAGGCTTTACTGGTGAGTAACTTTAATAAACGTCGATTAATAGCT
>JANLWZ010000003.1:0-1641 GCA_031364865.1 Elusimicrobiota bacterium | reverse complement strand
CCCGTGCGAAAAGCTTCGAGACGGAAAGCTCCAATGCGTCTGCGAGCTTTTCGATGCTTTCGAGCGAAATATTGCGCCGGCCCCGCTCCACATCCGACACATAGGTGCGGTGAAGTCCTGCCCGGTCCGCCAATTCCTCCTGGGTGATCTGCAGGTCCGAACGGGCTCTTTTGATCGCTTCGCCCAGCGATGACTTGAATTCAGCTTTTTTCATTCAGTCGGAAGAGCATACCTCACTTGTGAACAGACGATGAGTGACATTTCCGTAGGAATGCGCATGACTGGTTCGGAGCATGTTGGGGTGCATGGGAAAATGCAGCGGGATACTTTTATTACACCCCCGATCTGGGTTTGTTACAGGGATTTGATAAAATATTCGCGAGAAGCAAAAAAACGCGGCACCCAGTCCAAGAAGATCGCCGTCTTTGGATAACAACGCAGAATCAGGGTTTCCCTGATGAGAAATACCCACTCCCGGCAGCTCCCTCGCAAACGGCACTTGCTTTGGCAGGGATGCATGACCAAAGCCAAAATCCTGATCGTTGATGACGACGCGAAAATCTCTTCGCTGATTGGCCTCATTCTTCGGCGCAACGGCTATGAAGTGCGCGAGGAGAACCGTTCGTTTGCCGCCCTCGCCACCGCGCGTGAATTCCGCCCGGATCTTGCTTTGCTTGATGTGGACATGCCCGGCAAGGATGGCGGCACGGTCGCGGCTGAAATCGAGGCGGATCCGGATCTCGCGAACACCCGGGTTGTTTTCGTCACCTCGCTCGTGGCGAAGAACGAGGCCGGGATCCGCGGTGGCAGGCCCTTTGTTTCCAAGCCGGTGGACCTTGCCGTCCTGCTGGCGACCGTGAAGGAAATGCTGCCCCTGATGGCGGCCTAGGCCCGCGCCCCAAAGCTGGATGGCGATGAATGAGGAAACACTGAGGCAGGGGCGGATCCTGATGGTGGACGACGTGGTAAGCAGCCTCTGCCTCCTCGAAAATGTGCTGTCCCGGCTTCGCTTTCCGCACCTGCGCAAGCTCACAGATTCGACGCGGATCATCGAGGAGTTCGATGCCTATCAACCCGATCTCGTGATCACGGACCTCCATATGCCGGGGCTGGATGGCATCCAACTGGTCGAGAAACTCCGCAGCCATCTTCCGCACGACGCCTGCCTCCCCATCCTCGTGCTCACGGGCAGTTCCGGTCCGCAGCACAAGCGGCGCGCGCTGGTCGCCGGCGCGACGGACATCATGTCCAAGCCATTCGACTCGGCGGAAATCCAGATGCGCATCCGGAGCATGCTTCTCATGCGATTCCAGCGCTTGGAAATTCAGGATCATAATCGTGTCCTCGAACAGAAAGTCGCGGAGCGCACCATCGATCTCGAATCCGCGCTCACCGATCTGAAGGACAGCCAGCGGCAGGTGGTGCAGCAGGAGCGCTTCCGCGCCTTTGGCGAGATGGCCGGTGGCGTGGTGCATGATCTCAACAACTCGCTCATGTCCATCATCGGCTACAGCGACCTGCTCCTGCAGGATGCCAAGCTGGCCGCCGACCGTGAGCTGCTCCGCAAATACCTGAAGACGATCAACGCAGCGGGACGCGACGCCTCCCACGTCGTCTCGCGGCTGCGCGATTTCTACCGGC
>JANLWZ010000245.1:0-1739 GCA_031364865.1 Elusimicrobiota bacterium | reverse complement strand
GCCACGGCAAGATTACCCTTTCCGATAAGCGCTTCATTGATAACAACCATGTTGTGCAGGTCATCCGCCGTATCATTTCTCCGCTGGGTCGACGCATTGATGAGAGCGCACCCATGGTGGACGCGCGCTTAAAAGACGGTTCCCGCGTGAACGCGATCATCCCGCCTCTGGCCGTTCAAGGACCGACCTTAACGATTCGACGCTTTCCCGAACGGGCACTCGGACCGGAAGATCTTCTCCGCTCAAACTCCATCACAGCGCCGATGATCGAATTTTTGAAAGTGTGCGTACAACTCAAGAAGAACATGGTCATCTCCGGGGGAACGGGCACAGGGAAGACGACTATTTTGAACATGCTCTCCAGCTTTATTCCCAACGATGAACGCATCGTGACCGTGGAAGATACCGCCGAATTACGGATGCAGCAGGAGCATGTGGTACGACTCGAAGCCCGACCCGCCAATATCGAAGGACAGGGACAAGTCTCGATACGTGATCTCGTAAAAAACTGCCTGCGCATGCGGCCGGACCGCATTGTCGTCGGAGAGTGCCGCGGAGGTGAGGCTCTGGATATGCTGCAAGCGATGAACACAGGCCATGACGGCTCCCTCACGACCATTCATGCCAACACACCTCAAGATTGTTTTACGCGACTAGAAACGCTCTGCCTCATGGCCGGTATGGATCTGCCCGTCTGGGCTCTGCGCGAGCAGATCAAGTCGGCGGTGCATATCGTAGTTCAGCTCTCACGCCTCCAGGACGGTTCCCGCCGAGTGGTATGCATCACGGAAGTCACAGGCCGCGATGACGATACGATCCTTTCGCAGGATCTTTTCCGTTATGTTCAGGACGAGATCGATGGAGACGGCAAAGTCATAGGCCATTATGAAGCTCTTGGCAAACTACCCACCTTCTTCCAGGAACTCAAAGCCAAAGGCCTGCATATCGATGCGGATATTTTTGTGAATAAAAGCGGTAAAGGCCACATCGCGTGAGCAGCTCGCCATTGGATATAGGCCACCTGTACGTCTTCATCTGCGTTTTTTTCCTTACCTTAAGCGTCGTTAAACTTCTCCCAGACCTCCTCGGGGTTTACCGTGAACAGTACAAAAGCAAGTCCAGTGAGACGACCCGGGAACTCAACAAATTCTTTTTAAACATCAAACCAACGCAGATCCTGATTGGAGCTGCTGTGCTTGCGGTGGTGATTGGCTATTTCAGCGGGAGCTGGGTCGTGGCCGGAGCTCTGCTGGCCGCAGGGGTTGTCGCACCGAAGATTGTGCTTTCCATGTGGAAAGAGATGCGATCAGCGCAGGTGGAAGCCCAACTGATGGACGCTCTTTTGCTCATGTCCAACACGCTGCGCAGCGGTCTCGACATCGTGGCGGGCATTGAACGTGTGTCCACCAACATGGCGCCGCCGATATCAGAAGAGCTCGGGCTCGTTCTCAACTCGTACAGGCTCGGGAAATCTCTGGAGAGCGCGCTTCTGGACATGCTAGAGCGCGTGAACAGCCGAACCCTTGAAACCGTGGTCTACGCCATCAATATTCAACGCGAAACAGGAGGTAATATCATCAAGATCTTCGAACAGCTGGTGATCTCAATACGCGAAGAAAGCAAACTGCAGAAAAAAGCCCGAGCGATCACCTCGCAAGCCCGATCGCAGATCTACTTTCTCGCCGGATTTCCGTGGGCGATGGGCCTTCTCTTTGTTGTTATGTCGCCGGATACGATGC
>JANLWZ010000398.1:0-3205 GCA_031364865.1 Elusimicrobiota bacterium | reverse complement strand
AGAGCGTTGGAGGAGTGACGCGGGTAAGCGTGCTTCGGAAGTTGTCGACACACTCGCCGCTGTTATGGAGCTGCTTTCTATCGAAAAACCCTGGAAGGAAGATATCTTGCGTGAGTTGCGCCACGTTTTACTCTGGGATTGGCCCGTGGCCATTGCTCTCGGCCGCGCTTTCACCCGTTATCTTGACCGTGCGAAACCTGAGCTGATCATTCAAACGAAGAATTTGCGCGTCATTGAAGGGGTTGTCACCGAATATGCAACGGCGCGCAAGATCCCCGTCGTCTTTCTCGATACGGCTATTTTGTCTATGGATGTAGACCACATTCGCTTTCCTGCGCCCTGTCATGTCGTCCTCTCCGGCCCTCAGGCTGAGCCGGCGTTCACACGCATAGGAGCTACGCCTGATCGTATCCATCGATTCGGCGATCTGCGCCTGGATCGGCTTTTGACTCATCATAAATCGCCGGCCTCCGGCTTCACCGGCTCATCCCATAAGATCCCAGCCTTGGCGATCGGGGAAACCATCGGCGAAGCGACCGCCGAAGCGGAACTGAAAAGCTATTACCTGACACTGGTCAAAGTGCAGAAAGAATTTCCCGAACTGGATTTGCTTTTGAAAATCCATCCCAAACAGAGTGAAGCGGATTTCAAGCGTCAGCAGAAGGAATGGGGACTCGAATCGCTGCGCTGGATCCGCGACGCCAATACCTACGACCTGATCAAAGAATCGCGCCTTCTTATCACACACATGTCGCAGGCGGGTGTTGAAGCGCTCTTCATTGGCAAACCGATTTTTATATACCTCGAAGGGACCTCAGCTAATAAATTAGCGGCGCTGGCCCGCATGAATATGTCGCTCAACCCAAAATATGCGCAGATTTCCGATACGCCACAGGAATTCCTGCAGTTGGTGAGGAACTATCTCACGGATACGAACTTTGCACAGGAATGCGTCGACCGCGCCGCGCTCTTCCGTTCCGACTATTACTTTAATTCTGATGATCTGGCTTCGGACCAGGTCGCTCGACTCGTCACAACGATGCTCAAGAAGGAGCCGGCGCTCGCTTTATGATCCCTATCGCAGAACCAAAGATTGGGCCGCTCGAACTTAAAAACGCCACCGAAGCCATCAAATCGGGCTGGGTCAGCTCGCGCGGGCGGTTTATCGGTTTGTTCGAGAAACAATTCGCCAAATACAACGGCATGAAATATGCCGTTTCTACCTCCAACGGTACTACGGCGCTGCACCTGGCGTTGCGCGCCCTGGGTATCGGACCTCAGGATGAAGTCATTGTCCCGACCTTTACGTTTGTCGCCTCCGTCAATGCGATCCATTATTGCGGCGCACGGCCTGTGTTTGTGGACGCCCACCCCGCCTATTGGGGTATGGATCCTGCGCACATTCAGAAAGCGATCACACCGCGCACGCGCGCCATCATGATCGTTCACCTCTATGGGCATTCCTGCGATATGAATCCCATCCTGGCGATGGCGCGTAAACGCGGCATTGCCGTGATCGAAGACAATGCAGAGGGCCTCGGAACGTTTTATAGAGGGCGTCGCACCGGCATCTTTGGCGACATCAGCTGCTTTTCGTTTTACGGCAACAAGATCATGACTACGGGCGAAGGAGGGATGTGTTTGACGAACCGCAGAGATCTCGTGAAACACATGACCATGCTGAGAGACCACGGCATGAGCCTCGATCGCAGGTATTGGCATGACGTCGTAGGTTTCAACTATCGCATGACCAATATTCAGGCTGCTATTGGACTGGCCCAGCTGAAACAAGTTCCCAGTTTCTTGAAGAAACGCAGCCAGATCGCGTCGTGGTACACCCAAGGACTGGCGACGCTCGCGAAGTCTGGTGCCATTGAGCTTCAGCCGCGGATGGCCTGGTCGACGCAAAACAACTGGATGTACTCTGTTCTTATCCCCGAGGGTGAACCGAAGCGATCGGAAGTGATCAGCGAGCTCTATCGCCAGGGCATCGAAGTCAGGCCGTTTTTCCATCCTGTCCATCTTTTTCCGCCGTACAACAAAGGCCTGCGGTTCCCAGTTGCTGAAAAGATTTCACAACAGGGCATGAGCCTGCCGATGAGCGTTCTGCTGACACTGCCGCAGGTAAAGCGCATCACGCATTCGCTTCGGGAGATTCTTCATCCATGAAATGGATTGTTCCGGTCGCTGAACCCGTTCTCGGTGGACGCGAACGCAAACTTCTCGCACGCGTCATGGCGGAGGGACGCATTACGCAGGGACGATTTGTCAGAGACTTTGAAAACCTGGTCGCTCAATTCTGTGGCGTTGCTTATGCCGCCGCCATGTCGAGCGGCACGGCCGCCGTCCACGCGGCGCTGCTAGCGTTGGATATCCAAAAAGGTGACGAAGTCCTGACCAGTCCGCTTTCCTGCATAGCGAGCGCCAATCCTATTCTCTTTCAGGGCGCAAAGCCTGTCTTTGTCGATATCGATCCTCTCACCTACAACATGGACTTGAACCAGATCGAAAAGAAGATTACACGGCGAACAAAAGCCATTCTGGCTGTTCACCTGTTAGGTAAACCTCTCGACATGGAAGCGATCCTGCGGATTGCCAAGCGCCGCAAGCTTTTCGTCATAGAAGATGCCTGCCAATCGTTTGGCGCGCTCTATCAGGGGAAAGCGACAGGAACCTTCGGCGACATCGGTGTGTTTAGTTTTTACGCGAACAAGATTATTACGACGGCTGAAGGCGGCATGGCGATTACAAGGAACGCAAAACTCTATAGGAAGCTCTGCAGTGTGAGAAATCTGGGGCAGGAGAATAGGCCGTTTCATCATCCCTGGATCGGCGGAAATTACAAAATGAGCAATCTCCATGCGGCGATCGGCGTCGCTCAAATGGATCAAGTGGATTCCTTTATTGCGCGACGACGTACCCATGCAGCAGAGTTTTCGCAGGCTTTCAGCCGGCTACGACAAATACGCCAGCTTCCTATCGAATCCATGCACGAACGCCATGTGTACTTCGCTTATCCCATTGAGCTGGAAAGCCCGGCGCTTAAGCGCAAGCTCGAGAATTCTCTGCACAAAGCTGGCGTCGAGACCCGTCCTCTCTTAAGCGTCATACCGAATGAGCCATCGTACAGGCGTCTGGGTTTCAGCGGACGCGCCGTACCCCAGGCGATGAAAAGTTACAAACGCACCCTGTATGTAAGCTGCAG
>JANLWZ010000240.1:0-5893 GCA_031364865.1 Elusimicrobiota bacterium | reverse complement strand
GACGATGATGAGAGAGGAATCTACGATCATGGGCCTAAAGGATAAGCAGATAGGACTTTGTTTTACATATTTGTGAGATGGGTCTTTATTCCCTATTTCGCTGCGGCATGAAATAAACCCTCTCAAAGATCATACCCGCGTTCGACGACATGCACAGTAAGAGAGAAGTATTGACACACCAGGGGGGTGAAACGCCAAAATGTAGGCAATGGACTTCTGGTGTGCGTTGAACTATGTTTAAGTACTCTAAGGACTCTCTTAAGAAATACCCTTGGTTATGGAAATACGATAAACGCTTCAAACGTAGCTGTCTAAAGAGAGGCCATAGATTCCATTGGAATAAAGTGTTTCAAACCTCAACTTATCTAATCTCCGTTGGCCTTTGTATCTATTGTGCTATTCCTTGCCAGGCAGCTATCCATTGTGATACCCAATCTCGTACTCTTAAAGTGGTTAGGGTTATAGATAGCCCTCAATTGATTGAACTTAACAAAGAGAATGTGTCAGAGCTATTCGAGTTTATTGATGCCAAAGGGCTGAACAAAGAGTAACGGTGAGAACTATTTATTATCGCTATTTGAATAGTCAATGTGATGCGATTGGTGTGCTCCAACGAGTGAGCATGAACCAATCAAAACCCCATTTGACGCATGAATATACCCATTTGGCCCATGATAACTAGCACTCATGAATCAATGAAACGAGTGGTCTATAAATCAATACGAATTGTATTCCACCTGTTTTTGATAACTGATATTGCAATGATTCTCTCAGACGGTAAAAAGGTGATATGCAAGATTATCAACCTTATCGGAAGTTCTGTTATATCGTGATAGTTAGCAATCACCAACCACCATGCACAATCCACCAATGCCACACCAACCAGTTAGTTAGTTTGCATTGATAAATAGATATGAATAATGGAAAGCATGCTTTGGGGTTTGAGAAAAAAAGGGGCCAAGCCCCCCGTAATAATAATCATCATACCCCCAGTCCGACTACCAACAGTTTAAAAGCTAAAGATCGCCAAGTGGCATCAAAAATTTCGACCACAAAAAAATTCACAATTGGAACATCGATAGAGCCGATCACATTTGAGTGGGTAACGTATATCAAAGATGGGAAGGGTAGGCATTGGTGTGAGGCATGTGATGGGTATCACAAGTGAGGGGTAGAAATTTGGCTGCGGAAAATTTTGAAGTTTGAAATGAGCCAGGAGTCTGTGGAAAGGAGACTAGGATGACAAAGGACGAGGCCGTGGCATGTTTAGAGAGGGTGTACGACTTGACGAATGAATCGGGGAAGGTGGAGTTGAGGAACGTGATAGCGTGGGTGAAGGAAAAAGAAAAGGAAGTGGTTGTAGAGGCGCCTGCGGTTTCTGTAAAGCCTGAAGTGGATGGGCCGCAGGAGCGGAGGGCTGAGGAGAGAGATCCTGGGGAGGCGGAGCAGAGGTTGGCTAAAGAGATGAAGTTGCCGACGTTATGACAACGGAGTTGTACAACAGTCTGGAAGCGAAGGAAAAGGCGTTTTTTGATGCTCTGGTGATGATGTACAAGGAGATGTGCAAGACGAACCTTTTGCTGGAGAGGATTTTAAAGGATTGACGCACACGCACCAGTGCCCCAGGTGTAAGGTTCAGTTTGAGTGCAGCAATGAGATGTGTCCGTATCGCAACGGCGTGATGTGTGGGGGATGTTGGATGAAGATAACGGAGGTAGGATGAGGCTTTACACGCTGCACCGCTTAGAGCGGCTTAGGGAGTACCGCAGGGAGCACCCCGAAGTACCCCCTAAAAGACTGTCTTTTGTACTAGGTGTTTCGCTATGGATGGTGTACAGGTGTTTAGGTGGAAAAGATTCTAGGACGATTCCTCGACGTAAAATCCAAGTCAAATTGCAAAATTCAGTTCTTGCCGTAATTTAGACTTTCGCTTAAACTTATCGCACGGGCCACTCTCAACAACTGTTTTTAGTTGTTTCTTGGCCTGTTGTTAGAGTTAAACGGTTCTCTTCAAAAAGAAGTGATAAAAGAAAAGTGTAGGCAACGCTGACGACTTGCGACCTACGATCTGGATGAGATGGGCCAACAAACACTGAACCATAGTTCATTACGTAAGAACTACCTCAGGTGGCCCGAAGGCTAACATCCAGAGATAGAAAGTCGGAGTTTTGTCTCAATAATTAAATAGGGCTGCTCACAAGCGCAAATTTCGCGTTTGGAGGTGCCCTATTTTCTTGTGGAGCAGCCCTCCCAAGCGAGCGAGTCAGGCGGCAGAGATGCTTCTAGCCTCTCGCTTCGTTTTCATGAATGACCATAGTGAGTTAGCGAAAGAGCTGATTCGAGAGGGTGACGGGGCCGATCACAGGGCACTTGTCATCCGTAATCGCGTTTTTACGCCGCATGAGTTTGATCCAAATCTTCCAGACTTTTCCTCCAAGCAGTACGTCTTTTTGAATGCCTACCGATACGGAACCCCGATTGAAGAAGCCTCCGCTAAAGCCGATTTGACGGTGGATCAGGCCGAAAGGTTTTTGGATAAACCCAAGGTGAGAGCGTGGCTGGCGGATCGTGCGCTCAAAGATCACATCAAGCACGAGTGGGAAGAGCCTGGGCGATGGTATGCCGAAGGTGAGCGAATCATGAAAATGGAGAGATGCCCGAAACACAAGGTGGAAGTGTGGAAGGCTTTCGGAGATCGCGTGGCGCCCGCCAAAAGACTTTCTGAAGGCAACACCACAAACAATGTCGTCATCAACATTGATGCGGGATCTATCCAGGAAGCGAAGCGTCGCAAGGAAGCCATTGAAGTGGAGATCTCCAAATGAAGTGCGCGAAGGGGTTATGCCTTGTGTGTGAAAAAGTGATCGCTTCTCCTTGCCCGACGTGTAAAGCGTCGTGGCAGCAGAACGAGCACCACACTATGGTCGAACTCCAGTGGTCGAATGGGTCAAAGATGTCGGTGCCCGTCTGTATCGCTTGTTCGAAAGGTCCTGTATGGACGGGTGATAAAACGAAGATGACCGAAGCCATCTGGAGCGCGTGGGACGAACTTGGACAAACCTATGACCGAACTATTGTCCTCGTCTAAAGACATGATCATGTCTAAGCAAGTTTCGCTTGCTGAGGTACGTGAGGCTTGCCAATCAAGCCTTCACTTTCTTTGTACCCAGATGCTGGGCTACAAAGATTGGGATACCGTTCATGATGAGCTGGAGGTGTGGTTAGAGCGCCCATCGAATAAAAAGGCCCTTCTACTGCCGCGCAATCATCTGAAGACGAGCATTGTCACGATTGGCATGACGATTAAAGCGATCCTTAAGAATCCTAACGTGCGCGTTTTGATTGCGAACCAGGTCTGGGATATTTCTCGCAAAATGCTCTCTGAAATTAAGGAAAACCTGGATGGTAAGTCGCAGCTTTCCAAGATCTTTGGTGAGTTCCGTTCTGAGTTCTGGAATCAGGACGCAGTGACCGTAAGGCAGCGCACGAAAGCCCTGAAAGAACCCACCATTTCTACCACAGGCGTTGAAGCCGAACAAACAGGCGGCCACTTTGACTTGATCCTCCTGGACGATTTAACAGGACTCCAGAACTGTCAGACCCCCGAACAGCGCGAGAAGGTTAAACGATTTCGGCGTTCGATGGTAAACCTGCTTGAACCAGGCGGGATTCTCCTGGAAGTGGGAACGCGCTGGCACCTTGACGATACCTTTGCTGAGGTGTTTGAGAAGGAATCGGAGTATTACGACATCATGATTCGCAAAGTTGTTGAGGATGGAAAGATCATCTTCCCACTTAAGTTCAATAAAAAATTTGACTCGAAAAAGAAAACATGGCTATCCGTTTCCTATCCTTGTTTTGACTACATCGACCATCTTAAGAAGTCCATGACTCCAGCGGAGTTTGCCGCGCAGTACATGAATAACCCCATCGACGAAGAAAACCAGCTCTTTAAGCCTTCTTACTTCAAGACCTATGACCGCAGGCCAGAGCGCCTCTACGTGTCCATGACGATAGATCCAGCGATTTCAGAGAAGCAATCGGCTGACTATTTCGCCATTAACGTATGCGGGATGGATGAGAAGTACGACATCTATGTTTTGGACACTCTAAAAGGCCACTGGAACGTTTCTGAATCTATCAACAACATTTTTTCCATGTACACGAAGTGGCATCCCTCGGTGGTGGGTCTTGAAACGGTGGCGTTTCAGAAGGCTCTTAAACAGTGGCTGGAAGAACAAATGCGCGTGCGCGGGACTTACTTCCCTATCACAGAACTCAAACGCAACACCAACGAATCTAAAGAGTTTCGCATCAAAGCGCTTGAGCCTTTTTACCGTGGAGGAAAGATCTATCACGCGCCATGGATGAAATCGCTTGAAGAAGAGCTTCTAACCTTCCCAAAAGGCCGTCACGACGACGAGATTGACGCGCTTGCTTCGCAGCTTGATCTTCTTGTGCCTGGGGATTCTGTGGCGGAACAAGGCATCCCGCCAGGCTCATGGGAGGATGCTTTTCAGCAGGCACAAAAGCTCAACAGGCCCTATGAGGATTTTTTTCATGAAGTGGTGAACCGTGGTTAGGGCGGCTATGAAAGACCTCACGGAATCCCAGCAGGTCGGGAAACTTCATGATCGTTTGTCGGTATCCAAGCGTTGGCGTGAACAGATTGCGTCTGAGAACAACTGGGAGAACTTGCTCGAAGAGATTGAGGGGAAGTATGACGTGGTGCTTGGGAATGTTCAGGTTCCTCCCATCAATGAGATGTTTGCCTACAAAGACTCGACACTCGCCAGTCTCTATTACAGAGATCCCTATCTTGCTGTAAACGCCAAGAAGGACGCAACCATTTTTTCGTCCTACATTTTAGAGGCTGGTGTGAATCACATGTGGGCAGAACTGAAACTCAAGGCCGACATGGAGCTTGAAATTACCGACGGACTCTTTGTTGGTCATGCCTGGAACAAGGTGGGCAATAACACCAAGACATCCGGTTCAGGGGATTTGCTCTGTATCACGGAAGATTCGATTTATGCCAACCGCGTGTCATGGCGCGATATGTTCATGAACGTCGGATGCAAGAACCCTCCTAAAGACTGTATCTGGATCGCGCAACGCATCTACAGGCCTACGGACGACGTGAAGAAAGACTATCCAAAGCTAGCCAAACGCCTTGTGGGGTCAACCTACCCATCGCTGGATGTCAAGTACATGAAGAACATTCTCTATCGAGAGGATTTCAACTACACCGCAAGTTATGAAATCAGGGACGCGCATGATCGAAAGATTTACACCATTTGCGATGAGATCAATGACAGGTTTCTGGAAGATCCAAGGGAGTGGCCTGATTGGATGGAAGAGTTCCCCTACCAGTTTCTTTCTTTCCACAACATTCCCGATAAGCCCTACCCGCAGTCAGACGTAGGCCCATGGGAACCTCTGGTGAAAGAAAAGATCAAGCTCTTCACGATGTGCCTGAATTTTGCCAAAAGGTGGAACAGGCAGATGGTGATTGCTAAAGGTTCGATGGGGATTCAGGAAAAAGACAAGTTTGAAAAAGGTATTGAAGGCTCGATTTTGGAAGCTCTCTCCAAAGGCGGCGACCTGCAAACGGCATTCAAAATGCTCGATTTTGCGCCCGCACCATGGACCCCCGTCGATTGCCTCGTCTTCGGAAAATATATGGCCTGGGATCAATCCGGCACCGAGCGAGCGTCATTGGAGGGAGAGGCGGGTTGGCGCCTTGCACTTCTGCCCGATGGTCGAAAATTGCGGCGGCCGATGACAACACCGTCCGCACCTGGAATACCAAGACGGGGACCCAGTTTTCCAGCGTCCGGGGCAATGCGCCGAATGTGTCGGCGTTGGCTATTGCAGACAAAAAGCATCGCGG
>JANLWZ010000371.1:0-6622 GCA_031364865.1 Elusimicrobiota bacterium | reverse complement strand
GAAGGGAAGGGGACGAACCCTCGAGGAGCTTCCCCTTCCCTTCAAGATATGGACGGGACAGTCCCCCGGATTTAGCGAACTAGGCGGAGAGGTGCGAGAGCGGTTGAATCGGCTCCCCTGGAAAGGGAGTAGGGCTGAAAGGTTCTCGAGGGTTCGAATCCCTCCCTCTCCGCCGAGTTCGCAAGTGTTCCGGGGGACGAATCCCTCTCTCTCCGCCGGCGAGGTACCTTCCTGGAGGAAATCCTGTACTCTCGCACCATCAGTCGGGCTTACGAAGGTAATGACGAATAATGGAAATTAAATCCTCGGGTTCGACTGGCTTTTTGACGTGCGTCGTCAGAGGTAATTTTGAGATAGCAGGATAGACCTGCGAAGAAGTCACGGCGGACAGCAGGATGACGGGGATATTCCTGGTCTTGGGATCAGCGCGCAGCAGCTGAAGCGCTTGCAGCCCACCTACAAAAGGCATATCGACGTCCAAAATAATGAGCGAGGCCTTCTTGTAGGTTGCCGTGTGGACGATGCCGGCCCCATCAAAGGCCGCTTCGGTATCGTAACCACAATCTTCCAGGTAGGACCGCAGCGCCGCGACCAGCCGCTCGTCGTTATCAACGATAAGAATCGTGGCCGTCACCTCCGGAAAATTCCCTCCAGCGCCTTTTGCACTTCGCCCACGGCTTTTTGAACATCTTTATTTTTCATGATCTCTTCGGTGGCCTTCTTCTGCACATCGGCAATATCCCATTTGATTTTGGGATCGCTCATGGTGCCGCTGGCGATAAATTTGACGGTGGGGCGTCCGGAGGCGTCGTTCAAGATTTGTCCGACCGATCCGCCCACAGCGTCGGCCGCGAGCTTCAGCGCCACATTCATTTGAATCGGCTGAGCACCCAGGAGACCAATGCTGCCCTTGTTCTGAATGCTTAAATCGCTGCCTTCGAGATTAAACGTTTTAACATCCACGTTGCCGCCCTTCAGCGCATAGTCACCTAAAAGTGAATCAAAGGGGACGGTATCAAAAGACGGCAGCTTCACCTGCTTGAGTGCGCCTTTCTTCTGGAGCTTGGCGAGTGTAGCGAGCGGTGACAGCACAATGCGGCCGATCTTTGAACTGGCAGCGAGCTTTTCCACCTGAAGAATTTTTCCAGCACCCTGCGAAAGGTGAGCGACGCCCACCGCCTTGGACAAGTCCGGCGTGATATCGGAAATATCCCAGTTCATTTCGAGGCCGTTGCCCTCATAAAAGGGATGCTTAACTTCCCCAAGCTTAATTTTCGCCTTGGCATCTAAGGTGGTTTGCGGCGCACTGGCTAAGCCGCTGATACGACCATCGAAGGACACTGTGCCCGATGGCTTAAAGGGAGCGGTCGCTGGCGAGAGCTTGGCCAGGTCTTCGACAGACCATTCGGTGCCTTTGAACGCAAAGCTGACATGCGCGTCTTTCCCCTTCGGCTCAATAGTGCCGGAGCCGGACACAATGCTCTCCGAGATTTTCGCATTGACGTTTTTAAGAGAGATCAAGCCGCTGGAGGCGCGGTTACCTATCACCGTCATTTCGAGAGGCACGCCCACTGGCTTATCAAAGTTTTCGCCGCTGGCGATGTGCAGCCCAGTTCCTGTCCATTTCGAAGCAAATTGCTGGTCCGCGGCTGTCCCGGACACATCGACAGCGACCTTCGTCGTTCCATCCAGGGTCACGCCAGCGGGAACCGCCTGTGGGGCATACTTCAACAATTCTTTGACCGGCACCTCATTGGATTCGAGATGCATCTTAAAAGCGGGCGTCGGCGTTTTCAGCTGACTCAACGTGCCGGCGAGGGTGACCTGTGCGGCGCCTGAGGTGAGATTACCTTCGGTGATCTGAAACGTGCCATCCACAAGATTCGTCTTACCCGCCAACTTCACACCCAGTTCAGAACCCCTGTACTTCACTTTCATGCCTAACTGCAGGCTGAAGGGATCGGTGAGGCTCACCCCTTTGAGCTTGAGATCAAAAGGATAAATATCGACGCTTTGTTTCGCGGGTGATAAGTCGATGAAGTGAAGCGATCCTTGTTCGATCTCCGCGCGCGAAACGACCAGGGTGAAAGGCTTGCTTTCTTCCCCGGGCTTATCGGCAGCCGGGGAAGACTTCCCTTTGGTGGGCTGCGCGGTCTCCGTCAGATCAGAAAAATTGAAGGTCTTGCCATCGGATTTGCGAATGACCACCACGGTGGGTTTCTTGAGAACGATTTGCCGCACGACCACTTTGTGCGACAACAGCGGCGCCAGAGCAACATTCAAGGAGAACAGCTCGCTGGCGATAAACGTCCCTTTGGCAAAGGTGGGTGCTTCAGAGATCTTGAGTTCCGTGATTTCCAGACCCGAAAGCACACTCACGGATACCTTCCCCACAGAAACCTCGCGCTTGAGCTGTTCACTGAGGTGCTTGAGGACGAGCGCCCTGGCCTTTTCGGGAGGCAGATAAATACGCAGGGCAACCGTCGCTGCGATCAGCAGAAGCACGACGATACCGACAAGGATGAGAAGAATTTTGAAGAGTTTTTTCATTAGATATGGTTCCTGCGGAGAGGGTGAGATTCGAACTCACGGTACCCTTACGGGTACGCCGCTTTTCGAGAGCGGTACCTTAAACCACTCGGTCACCTCTCCGCACGAACCGCGCGCTATTTTAGCCTAAAACTTTGTCTTGGCCCGATAATCTCTTCTTGCTTCGCGTTCTTGATCTTTTTTCTTGAGGTCATCGCGGCGGTCCGGCGCGAGCTTACCTTTGGCGAGCGCCAGACTCACCTTCGCGATTCCTTTTTTATTAAAAAAGACCTCCAACGGCACCAGCGTATACCCGCGTTCCTGCACACGGCCAGTCAGCTTTTTGATTTCCTGCGCGTGCAGAAGAAGTTTCCGCGTCCGCGTAGGGCTGAGCTCCATGTGATGCGTAAAATTGTAGGGATTGATGTGCATGTGATAAAGGAAGACTTCCCCTTTTTCTACTCGCGCGAAAGAATCCTGCAGGCTTGCCTTGCCGTTGCGCAGCGACTTCACTTCGGGTCCCATGAGCGCGATACCGGCTTCATAGGTTTCGAGGATCTGGTAATCATGCCGCGCTTTACGATTGGAGATGGCTGGCGGTGGTGGGGTGTCGGCTTTTTTCATGAAGGAGCCGAATTATATTAAAATCGCTCTCGATGACTGGAAAAGAACCTTGGTGGACTGGTGGCGGAATGGCATACGCGTACGGCTCAGGACCGTATTCCGAAAGGATTGCGGGTTCAAGTCCCGCCCAGTCCACCAAGTTCCTTTGACGCAGCCTCTGTGACATCCTTCCAAAAACTCGTTCGCGTCATGGCCAAACTCCGGTCGCCCAAAGGCTGTCCTTGGGACCGAAAACAAGATCACGCGAGTATTCTCAAGTATCTTTTTGAAGAAGCACGGGAGTTTCAGCAGTCCGTACGGAAGAAGGATTACCCTAATATGGAAGAAGAATTGGGCGACCTTCTTTTGCAGGTTGTTTTTCATGCGCAGCTGGCCAAGGAAAAAGGACGCTTTACCATCGACAACGTTGTGAAGACGCTCATCCGTAAACTTACCCTCCGACACCCTCATGTCTTCGGCTACAAGCCCATCCACAAGAAACTTCTCCGCGGCAAGCCGCTGGGTACCTCGCAGCAAGTGTTGGACAGCTGGGACACACTCAAGAAAATCTCCGCCCGACGGTAAATCGTAAACTATTCTTACGTTACACCGGTTTTACATTAAGGTAACACTGGCGTAACACGCATTCGTTAACCTTGTGATGTAGGTAAGCATCACGCATGGGGGCGGTATGCAAACATACGGGGTCTGCAAGAAGTGCAGTAGTCCGATGGCGGTGCTGGATCTGATGTTGGAAGGGTACGACCTGATTTGTACGCGGTGCGGGATTCGAGAAGTCGTCAACCGAACGCTTCAAGAAGCGCCGCCCTGTTACCAGTAGTCTAAAACTAAATACACAAATTTAAGCCTGGAAGAAACCCCCTCCCTCTTCCAGGCTTTTTTTCTGCCCAAAAAGCGAGGCCATGTGCCTGCCTGCCGGAAGGCAGGCGCGCGAGGGTTGGCGGGCTCGGCGGAGCGAGTGGACATCCAGCCGTTCGAGCGACGCGTCCCCTTCCATTAAATTATTGGAAGGGACTGTCCCCCGGAAGTTAGGGGGACGAGACCGACGACCCGAAGCAGCCATGGCCGAACAAAAAAAAGCGCCCAATCACCACGCATGATGATTGAGCGCTCCCTCTCCCGAGGACATCAAACTCTTTTAGGCGGCTTTAGGCGTGAGGCCTCTTAGAATGCTGCGAATGCGCGAGATGAAAAACGGCGGCTCAAACGGCTTATAGAAATATTCGTCGGCGCCCAGCTCAAAACCCTGGATTTTGTCGTCCCGGTCTGTGAATCGGCCGGTCATGAGTATCACAGGCATATTTCGGGTGGCTGCATCGCGCTTCAGTTTCTGGCAAAGCTGGAAACCGGACATGTCCGGCAGCTGGATATCGATGACTACCAGCTGAGGCTTGAGGGTCTTAATGAGCTCCAGGCCGTCTTTGCCGGTCTCCGCTACCACGCAATCCCAGCTCTCCAGCGCCAGAAGGTCCTTAACGGACTCCCGGATGCCGAAGTCATCGTCAATGACGACGATGGTGGCCTGCCTGTTGCGAGTCGCTTGAGCGTTCATAGTAAGAGTATTTCACTTCCCAAAAATTCTAACCATCCACCTTACGGCTAAATCTGACTTCCCGTTGGACCCTGCACCAATATGGGCCTTCCCTACAAATGGAACTGGAACTTTATGCCGACGTGTAGAGTTTCCGGCTCAGTTGGATTTTAATATGCGCCTGTGAGTTGAGTCGAAGGGTGCTTTTGTAATCGACCACGGCTTGCGTGTGCCCGTTTAAATCAACCCAGGTGATGATTCGTTGACCTTGTTCAGGCGTTCGATAGGTTTGCTGGACCTTGTGGAGTATCTCTCCTAAAACGGAAGTGGATCCCTCCGGGATTTTCACATTCAACATGACCCCAGAGGAGGATGCATTCAACCGATCTTCCGCACTCACATGCATCCGATCCAGCCATCGAATCAAGACGAGATGCATCGCCGCGGTTTTGAACTGTTTCACCTGCATTCTCTCTTGCCGAACTTCATCCAGCAATATTTCGCGCGCTTCCGACTTGAATTGATGAAACGAAATGCTGTTGGGGTACTCCACACGAATCGCCAGCCATACAGGAGTTAAAGCCTCAAAAAGCCTATCGATATTTTTAGGATTAAAGGGTTGCTGGCGGCCTCTTTGAAACAAAACATGTTCGGGTACCAAAAACGGGTTGAGCGCCTTCCGGCTACTGAGATAGCGGCTATTTTTCGATCTCAAAGGCTTTCTCACGCGAGAAGCCTTCATTTTCACAAAGTGCAGCGCCGGCATATCTTTGGGTTTTTCAGGATGATGCAGTGCAAAGTCTATAAACCCGGACAATTTATTCCCGTTTAAGACCGGGATCGGCCGGCGCAGAACGGATTCAGTCAAATCCTGAAGAGGCAAGCGAAGATCAGTCGCTACGATATCGAGAAAGGCGGCGATGACTCTCCAGGAGTAATTTTCCCACAGAACCTTGCGCGTAGGGTGGCGAGCCACAACCAAGAGATCATGAACGGTCGGGTCAAAACCAAGCTGATGAAGGCGCTGCTGCAACGTGGCTGCCACCGGCGTCTCCCCACGCCTGAACCAGGTCTCATAGAGACTGGCGAGTTTGCGCCCTTCTAAAAACTTTGCAGGGTAAAGAAAATCCACATAGAGAAGAACAGAAGCAGGAATCCCTATCTCGTCCGCCAAACGCTGCAAGAGTTCCGCCTGCACCTCGTCTGGAACGTACTTCCAGAGAAACTTCCTGTCGTTCACGATCATGCGAATAACGTCCTCGGTTCGAACCGGGATGTCTAATTGCTGACGCATCCAGACAGCTTGCTCGACGTTTCCTCGCTGCGGGTCACGCGCAAAGAACAACATCAATTTCGTTAAGGTGCGGTTTTTAACAAAGGCAAATTTTCTCCGCAGATGCTCTGCTGAGACAAAGCTGTCGGGCGTGTCCGTGGCTTCGCCTACCTTTGAAATCAACCATCGCAAAGTCTCTTTCGGGAGCTGGTCCAGATGCTCCCATTCCTTCAAGGAAAGACTACGGCGCACACTTTTTGAAAATACCACCATCCATGAGACGTTTTCGCTTTCCCATAATCGGCGAGGTTGTTCGGCACCCTGCACGGCTAAAGCAAAACGTGGATGGGAGAAATAAGGTGACTCTGGAACGTTGGTCCACCAGCACTTGATGCGATCCAGGAGAGGATTTAGCGCAAATCCGGCGCTTAAACTTAGCGCTTCAGAAGTGAACAGGACGCTGGAGTCGGGTTGTGAGGCTTCGCAGTGCAAAGGACCAGGCGTATTGGCCAAGAGGCAGGGGATCAGCAACCACGGAAGCGCGTTACGTGACATTGTCTTAAAACGATGAAGGAGGAGACTCATAGTAGTGGGTCCCCTCCTTCACCACTGCAGTTTGGAAATCTTACGCTTGGGTGGCCGTCACCAGCATGTTCTTCACGGTG
>JANLWZ010000367.1:0-6178 GCA_031364865.1 Elusimicrobiota bacterium | reverse complement strand
GATCGCTTATTTCGATTGGCGTACTCCCAGATCATCCCGCCGCCATAAGCGGTAATCAACGCAAAGAAGGGCTGGACGTGAAATAAAAGCCGCGGCTCACGGATGAGCGCGTGCAGCATCGGCAGCACGTGCAGAAACAGCACGACAAACCACAACAACAGCCGCTTACGCTTACTGACTCCCAGGCCGTAGAGTCCCAGCCAAAAAAACGGAATAAAAAGCAGGTTCCAGTGCCGCGCATAATGAGAATTGAGCAGGATCTTATTGAAGGCGTCTCGAGGATCGAAAAAGACTTTCCCGTACCCGACCATTAAATCTTTAACCCGTCTCAGAACAGCATCCGGTGAAAATAAAAACTGCTGCAGATTTTTCGGTTGACCGATGGCAGGCCTGCCTTGATCCTGAGCTTCGACCATGGCCAGGGCGCCTGCGTGCTGATGAAGATGGCCTAACATACTGCCGCTCTCCTGTTTGACGGCGATGAAATAGGGAATCAGAAGTACAAGCATCGGGACGTAAAACCGCAGACGTTCTCTCCGCGACCACCGCAAAACCTGATCCGCCAGCAATCCCAACGGCAGGACGGCAACCAAAGACTGAATACGTGTCAGGCAAAGAAGACCACCCCACAGACCCAGCGCCAGTGGTTTGTTCTCATACCAGGCGATCGCAAAGAGAAGAATTCCTAAGGTATAGAATTCGAGCTGATATCCCTGCACCGACATGAACTGCGCGAAGGGATTGAAAGCCACCAGAATGGCTGCCGTAAAACCCACGTACCAATACCAGCGCATCGCTGAAGCGAGCCTCGCTACGAGAGGGACACAAGCGGTTCCGGCAAGAACGCAGAAAAACCGCAGGCTCATCGTGGAGTCTCCGAAGAGATGCCGCGCCAGATGAACAGCGCAGATAAAACCGGGCTCGCGCGGCCCGCTTTGCCAGGGACGAGCCCAGGCGTGCGCACGGCCGAGCGACCAATACCCTACGGCGTCGCCTTCGAGAGGCACGGACGCGTAGGCCGTAAACGTCTGCCATCTGTAAATAAAAGCCAGGAGGGTGACGGCGGCGACCAACAGGAAACGCCAGTTCCCTGCGCTCGCCCAGCAGACACCCAGAACGGCGACGAGAAAAGCCATCCAGGGAAATTGGGGAAATGCTTTCACTTCAAAAAATCGAATGCCCTCCAGAATGGCTCCTTGTCCTTCAAAGCGAAGGAGTAATTCGTTGGTGCGCTTCAGGGGGGACACGAGCGTAAAGGCTCGATAGCGGAGCGCCATGTTCTTGAAAAGGACACGCGGCCGCGGCTCTTCAGAGGTCATGAGGACCACTTTCGAACCCGACGTCTCCGGCGGCAGGAAGTAAGGCTGACACACATTCGGCATGGGTCCAGGTCTGGCGAATTTCCATTCCACGAAGCCTGGCCGGTCTTTTCCAATGACTAAGCCGGCCTTGGTCCTCGCTGAGGCATGCTGGCGTACCGTGCTGTGCTTGGGGACCGCTCCCTGACGAAAGATTTCATCGGAAGACCAGAGGGCTGGACGCTGTTCAAACGGGAGGAAGCCGGTGAGCCGTGAAACGAGATACACGGAGCACAGCGTGAGGAGCCACTTCTTCGGGAGGGTGTCAGGAAAAAAGCGATTCAAAGTTTTGCGCAAGGGCTTGGCCTGCGATGAGGCTCTGGTGTCGGAGCTTCTTCGCCAGCGGCCAGACGGCAGGGTTGAAAAGCCTGAGCGCGAGAGCAAAGGAGGAAAACCTGCCTGACTTTCCGAAGAGAGGGGTGAGGTCATCGGAATATTCATCGCTGATGACACGCAGAACACGTATAGGGACCCCCAGACGCGTGCCGGCTTCTACAACAGCTCTTGTTTCCATATCGACGGCAACGGCATTCGCCCGGGCACGCAGCGCATCACGTTCTGCGGGTGTCCGCGCTGGCGTGTCCGAGGTGATGATGCGGTCCGTCACCACCTCACCCACGTGTGCCTGCGGCTCCAGCGCGCCGCAAAATCCAAAGGAGATGAGTTCCTCAGCTCCGGAGGCCACCAGAACCTTGGCCGCACGAGCCGCTGCTTTGCTGCCGACACCGGAGATACTTGCCAGCACGTTATGACCGTTGATCGCCGTGAGATAAAGACCGAAATGGGTCCTTTTGAAATGAAAACGCTGAAAGAGTTCTTTGCTTTCCCAGCGGGTAGGGATGACGAGTCCGATCGTTTTACGCATAGAGGTAGCCTCTTTCCTTAAACCAGGCAACGGCTTTGGCGAGCGCAGTTTCGATAGGGGTTTGCGGCAGGCCTAATTCGCGCACGGCTCTCGAGGCGTCGTAGTACATGGGCTCATGCGCCATGCGAACACCATCGAGAGGGATCGTGGGCTCTTTCCCTGTGATATAGGAGAGTCCCGTACTCACCATCCCAGCGAGATAGGCGACGGCGTACGGAATGCGCAGGCGCGGTGCGGGACGATGGGCAATCCTGGCGAGCGCCGTGAAAAATTCTTTCAAGCTCATGTTCTTGTTGCCCAGGATGTAGCGCTCGCCGATCTTTCCTTTTTCCCCTGCCAGGACATGCCCTGCGGCCACATCTTCTACGTCAACGAAATTGAGCCCAGTCTCGATGTAGCCCGGCATTTTGCCGTTGAGAAAATCCACGATCATTTTTCCTGTCGGAGTCGGTTTGATATCGCGCGCCCCCACAGGCGTCGAGGGATTCACAATGACGACAGGCAGACCTTTTTTGGCCATTTCCCGCGCGAGCTTATCCGAAGAGTATTTGGAGCGCTTGTAAGGACCGATCAGTTCGTCGGCCTGAGGATCCAGCGATTCGTTGCCGATACCCAGATGACCCTGGAGATGCGGCCGGCCGATGGCAGAAACGCTGGAGGTGAAAATGATTTTCCTGAGGCCGGCATCGCCCGCGGCCGTCAGCAGCAGCCGCGTTCCTTCGACATTGATCCGGTCCATCTCTTGCGGGTTTCTCGCCCACAGACGGTAATCCGCCGCCACGTGGTAGAGCTGCTCGCAGTCCCGCACGGCGAGTGTTAAAGACGCAGGATCTCCTAAATCGCCCACGATAAATTCCACATCGAGGCCTTCAAGGTTGGAGCGTCGAGAGCCTGCGCGCACGAGACAGCGGACGGTCATTTTTCGTGCCAGCAAGGCACGTACCACATGGCTGCCGATAAATCCCGTGCCGCCAGTGACAAGAGCTCTCATGGCAATGGATTAAACGATTTCAGGCTGGGAGAAAGCGGGAGACATTTTTTTGCGCGTGCGCGTGGAGCGGTGAAGCCTTTGGAACATGCCGAGCGCAAGCAGCGGAAAGTAATGTCGGTAGTACGTGTACTCGAGATAAAAAACTTTCGGAAATCCTGTGCCTGTAAATTCTGTCTCATCCCACGTCCCATCTTCTTTTTGCGTTCCCATCAAATAGCGAACACCTTTTTCGACGGAAGGATCCTCCATCAGACCACAGGATAAAAAGGCCATGAGCGCCCAGGCCGTCTGGCTGGGAGTAGAAGGTCCCCTCCCTTTGAGGTGCGGGTCTTCGTAGGTGTCGCAGCGTTCGCCCCATCCTCCATCGGGCCGCTGTACGCTGCGGAGCCAGGAAAGCGCATTCTGGAGATAAGGTTCATTCGGGCTTTCACCGATACAGGTAAGGCCTCGCACCGCCTGCCACGTCCCGTAAAGATAATTGACGCCCCAGCGCCCATACCAGGAGCCATCGGCTTCCTGTTCCTGCTTGAGAAACGTGATGGCGCGCTGCACGGAAGGGTAGGTTCTGTCGTAGCCCACCAGCCCGAGCGTTTCAAGCACGCGCGCCGTAATGTCCGACGTCGGTGGATCGATCATGGCGTTGTGATCGGCAAAAGGAATGTAGTTAAAAATAGCTTTCGTGTTATCGATATCAAAGGCCGCCCAGCCGCCGTTCGAACTCTGCATCGACATGAGCCAGTTGAGACCGCGCAGGAAAGATTTTTCGCGCGCCTGACTTAAGGGTCCTTCCAGCTTCACATGGCGCAATGCGAGAAGGACCATCGCCGTGTCATCGATGTCAGGGTACCAGGCGTTTTCGTTTTCAAACGCCCAGCCACCAATGGGTCCTGTCGTATTTTTTACGCGCCAATCGCCCTCGATCTTGATCTCTTTGTCGAGGATCCAGCGCGTCGCGCGCACCAGGGCCTGATGATCGGAACGAAGTCCGGATTCCGCCAGCGAAAGCACGGAGAGCGCCGTATCCCACACTGGCGATACACAAGGCTGTATTTCCAAACCCTGCTCGCCTCTGTCGATAAAAAACTTTTCGAGCTCTTTCAGATTTTTCTGCAGCACAGGGTGGTGATCGTTGTACCCCAGCGCTTTCACGGCGAGAATAGTGTTCAGCATCGCGGGGAAAATAGCCGCGAGTCCTTCCGAATGCTCGTTGTGCTCCATCAACCATTTTTCGGCGCGCTTGAGCGCCCAGTGGCGCAGGAAGTAAGGGCCTTGGCCTTCGAAATCCTTCAGAAAGGAATCGACTTCGATGAAAAACTTACGCCAGGAGAAAAATCCTTCGGGCGGACTGAACTGGTCGCCGCCGACCGGCACCCAGGCCGGCGCTCCTGCCGGGAATAATTCGTCGATGCGCGCGTTGGCAGGAAGCGTGTAGGTCGGGCGCTTCGCCCAGACAATCGAGAGCGGAATGACAATGCCGCGCGTCCAGGAGGACATTTCGTAAATGTTGAAGTAGAACCACTTCGGAAAAAACATCAGCTCAGGAACGATCGCGGGCACACCGCCCCAGTCATAGAGTCCAAAGAGCGCCAGATAAAACTTGGTGTAGGAATTGACCTTATGGATGCCGCCCAAACGGAATATGCATTCCCGGGCGCGCGCGAGCGGCTCTTCCTCAGCCTTTCGGCCCGCGAGCTTTAAGGCCCAATACGCTTTGAAAGTGGCGGAGAGATCGCTTGCCCCGTTTCGGTAAATAGCCCAGCCACCGTCGGAATTCTGGCAGCTCAAAATGTAGATGGCCATCTTCTGAATCTTTTCGCGATAGGCGGGGCGGTCCTGCCAGCCGAGGATCACGTAAAGCATGATCATGTCGGATTCGAGCGTCGTGTCGGCGCGCAGCTGCGCTGACCAGCAGCCTTCCTGTGGATGCTGTTTTTGAAGAAGCCACTTCTGGGCTCTTTCGATCGTCTGTTTCAGTTCGTAGGTGGTGGGCTCATCATCGTTCTGGACGAGCGGATTGCGCGCCGGGAAGATCTTGTCCCAATGGCGCGGCTTCTTGAAGAGTTCTTTGCGGGAAAGTCCGGGGATGAAGCGCGCGGCATTGCGCTCCAGGATGTCCCCGTTCACGTAGGAAACGATTTCCGATACGACTTTTCGAACCATGAGAACCCCTGTGGGTTAGTTGTGCCCTGCGCCTACGACTTCGCGGTCTTCCTTCTTTTTCGTCGAGGGTTGATGGAGAACGGGCAGCATTTTCATAGGTGGTCGGCCGCTTGATTTAGCCGTGCCGGCCTTGGGCTTGGAGAGGCCAAGTGTGTCCATGAAGGATTTCATCATGTTCTTGAAATTGGCGGTCGAGTCGAGAACCGCCGTGGGTTCGTAACCACAGTGCACCATGCAGTCGGCGCAGCGCGGATCGCGGCCCGTGCCGTATTGATCCCATTCCACGGTTTCCATCAGTTCTTTGAAGGTCTTGGCGTAGCCGTCGGACATCAGATAGCAGGGCTTCTGCCATCCAAAGACGTTGCGCGTGGGGTTGCCCCAAGGCGTGCATTGATAGTCTTTGTCTCCCACTAAGAAGTCCATGAAGAACGAAGAATGGTTGAACTGCCAGCTCTTGCGTCGAGTTGTGCTGACCTGATCTTCCGACGGCTGCAGAATCTGGCGGAAAAGCTCCTTAGTCCGTTGGCGCTGGAGAAAATGTTCCTGATCCGGAGCTTTTTGATACGGATAGCCCGGGGAAACCATGATGCCGTCGGTCTTCAGGTCGTTGGTGAGATAGTCGAAGAACTCATGAAACTCTGTCGGCTCGACGCCTTCGAAAACGGTGGTGTTCGTGGTCACACGAAAACCTTTTGCTTTGGCCGCTTTGATGGCGCTCACCGCAATCTTGAATACGCCTTCCCGGCAAACGGACCGGTCAGGGGTGCCTTCCAAACCATCTAAATGGATGCTGAACGTCAGATA
>JANLWZ010000355.1:0-4896 GCA_031364865.1 Elusimicrobiota bacterium | reverse complement strand
TCCATGGCGAGACGTCCGAAGAACTGGACGATTTGCAGCAGGCTCTTATGCTCGTTCTGGAACGCAAGCGCGTCTCGCAGGATCTTCTCAAAGCGCATTTTGGTTCGTCCGCGCGCGCGACCGATCTGCTCAGTCAACTGGAAATCAAAGGATTTATTGAAAAGCCGGAAGGCACAAACCGCTGGACGATTTTCTTCGACCGCATTGATGCCTACCTCGGTGGGATGAAAAGTCATGCGTCACAACCTTAATCAGGACATCCATGGACACCATGTCGACCGAAAGTAAAAATACGGTAGGAGAACTCTTAAAGCAGGCGCGACTGCGGCAGCGTCTCTCGGTGGCCGAATGCGCCAAGCGTACGCATGTGGCGACTCGTTTCATTGAAGCCCTGGAAGAAGAGAAATGGAAGCTCTTGCCGTCGGAGAGCCATCGACTTGGATTTCTAAAGCTTTACGCACGGTTCTTAGGGGTTTCTACGGAAGAAGCCGTGTCGCTCTACAACAAGGCGATGAACGTTCAGTCCCAGCCCCCTGCGCCATCGACCCCGCCAACGGGCCAACCCAACGCCGCGGCGCCAGCGCCCAAGTCAGGGGAACAGAAACCGCGCATTCGCACAGCGCCGCGGCCCGGCTGGTCTCCCAGCTCGATTCCGCAGCTCATCGGATTCTCGATCGTGCTTTTGATTCTCGCGTGGGTGCTCTACCATACGGTCAGCCCGCGTTTCTTCGAACAGAATGCGCTGCCCTGGACCAAACGGCGGTTGGGATCGGAACCACGGCTGACCACTACGACGCGTACGCAGACTCTGGTTCATAAAATTCGCTTGATCGCCCAGGAAGATTGCTGGATGCGCCTTGCGGCCAATGACATCCTCCTGTACGAAGGCATTCTGCGCAAAGGAACCATCAAAGAGTGGTCCGGCCCCGGACCCTTTCAATTTAAGATCGGCAATGTCAACGCCATAGTGCTGCAATGGAACGAACAGCCGGTGGACGTTCAGGCCGGCGCGCGCGGCAACACCAACAGCTTCCGCATACCTCCTTCATGACCATCGCCAACAAGCTCACACTCCTGCGCCTGGCGCTCGTGCCCGGGTTCATGGTTTTTATGGTCTTTGATCATTTCTGGACGCGCGTCGCCTCTCTGGTCATCTTTATCATCGCCAGCATCACCGATTGGGTCGATGGACGCATCGCGCGGAGCACGGGAACCGTCACGGTCATCGGAACGTTTCTCGATCCTCTGGTCGATAAGATGCTGATCGCGGCAGCGCTCGTCGGCTTTGTCGAAATGCCGGAACTTCACATCCGCGCCTGGATGGTAGTGCTTATTATCAGCCGCGAATTTCTCATTACGGGACTCCGGACGCTCGCTGCCAAGCGCAATATCGTCATGGCTGCAGAAGAGGCCGGCAAATACAAGATGGCCTCGCAAGTCACCGCCATTATTATCATCCTGGTCATCCTGATCGTTAATTCCTATCAAGAGATGTATCCGTGGATCAACCGGACGTGGCCTCCTTCCATACAATTGTTCCTGGAACGCACGCCGTTTTGGCTGGTGTTCTGTGTCACGATCCTGACGATCGGCTCAGGAGTCCTTTATCTCAGGAAGTACTCCGGATTGCTCGCCCACGAATTTTCTCTTCTCAAAGAACGCAAACCCTCATGAAAGCCGTCATCGTGTGGAGCTGCAAGGCATTGGCCACGTGCTTCTTTCTCACCTATCCGCTCGAACGTTGGGCAAAACGTGCGGGTCGCAAGCAGACGGGCGCCGGGTTCATTGGCTCGCTCGCGGGACTTGCCTGCGTGCCGCTCCTTCCTCATACAGGTCTGGCCTGTGTCATGACTCTCGTTGGGGCGCTCTTAGTGAGTGTAGTGATCAGCGAAGTCGCTGAAGATTCCCTCGGACAGAAAGATGATCAGCGCATTGTTATCGACGAGTGGGCCGGGTATCTCATCAGTATGGCGATGATTCCCGTCTCAGCCTGGTCCCTGATGGCCAGCCTCGTACTTTTTCGCTTACTCGATTCCTTCAAACCCTTCGGTATCCATCGCTTCGCGCGCATGCGCGGCGGATGGGGAATCGTCATGGATGATGTCGCGGCCGGCCTTGTCGCTAATGTGGCTTTGCGTTTTCTTCCTTTTTCTTAGTCTCCTCTCGCCTATGGTTGACGCCAGCAGCACCAAAACCAATCGACTCATTCACGAGAAAAGTCCCTATCTTTTGCAGCATGCGCACAATCCGGTGGACTGGTATCCCTGGGGCGATGCTGCTTTTGAAAAAGCGCGCCGCGAAGACAAGCCCATCCTGGTGTCCATTGGCTACTCCACCTGTCACTGGTGCCATGTGATGGAGCATGAGTCCTTCGAAAAAGAAGATGTCGCCCAGCTGATGAACGAACACCTCGTATGCATCAAAGTCGATCGTGAAGAACGCCCGGATGTCGATAAGATCTACATGACTGCCGTCTCCGCTTTGACCGGGCAGGGAGGCTGGCCGCTGAACGCCTTTCTCACCTCTGATTTAAAACCTTTTTATGGGGGGACCTATTTTCCACCGGACGCCCGGTGGGGGCATCCTGCCTGGAAAGATGTGGTGCGCCACATTGGTCTTGCCTGGAAAGTGCCGGACGAACGGCAAAAGATGGTGGATGCCGCAGCGAACATCACCGCTTCTTTGCAGAAGTACATCGCGTCGTCTTCTTCCCCGCAGAAGTTGGATGTCGCGTGGCTGGATCAAGGCGCAGAGGCGCTCGCCGAGGGCTATGATGCCGAACGCGGCGGTTTCGGGCCAGCGCCCAAATTCCCGATGCCTGTCTACCATCATTTCCTCATGCGCTATTGGGCACGAACCAAAAAGCAACGCTTCCTGGATATGAGTCTGGAGACGCTGCGGATGATGGCACAGGGCGGTATCTACGATCATTTAGGGGGAGGATTCTCGCGCTACTCCACCGACGCCAACTGGCATGTGCCGCACTTTGAGAAGATGCTCTACGACAACGCGCAGCTCGCCGTGAATTATGTTGAAGCCTACCAGATCAGCAAAGACCCCTTATTTCAACGCGTGGCACGCGAAACGCTCGACTACGTCGCCCGCGATTTAACCTCACCCGATGGCGGCTTTTACTCGGCCGAGGATGCCGATTCGTTTCCCACCAAGGAAGCTAAAGAAAAGAAAGAAGGAGCCTTCTACGTCTGGGAGAAGCGGGAGATTGTGACTCTCTTAGGGACCTCTTTGGGTGAGCGCTTTGCGGCACGTTACGGCGTGCGGGAAGGCGGAAACGCGGCGAACGATCCCCATAGCGAATTCACGGGTAAGAATATTCTGTTTGACGCGCTGCCCTCTGAGGAAGTCGATGCCGACCTGGACAAGGCCAAAAAGATTCTCTTTGACGCGCGTTCGAAGCGTCCGCGACCTCATCTCGATGACAAAATCATTTCGGCGTGGAACGGCCTGATGCTCTCCGCTTTTGCGAAGGGGTATCAGGTGTTCGCAGAGCCCGCCTATCTAAAGAAGGCCCAGGACGCCGCGCTCTTTCTCCACAAGCATCTCTACGACGGCCAAAAGAAAATCCTCTACCGGCGCTGGCGAGAAGGGCATCGTCAAGCGCTGGGTATCGCGGACGATTACGCGTTTGTGGTCCAGGGCCTGCTCGATCTCTACGAATCCGATTTTAACCCGGAGTGGATTTCTTTCGCGGCGGAATTAAACAGTGTCATGCTGGAGCGCTTTTACGATACGCACAAAGGCGGGTTCTTCATGACGGCCGTGGACCAGGACGCGAATCTGCTGCTTCGCTTTAAGGAAGACCAGGACAATGTCGAACCTTCCGCCAGTTCCATTGCCGTTTTAAACCTGCTGCGCCTCGCTCAGTTTGAAAATACAGACACTCATAAAAATAAAGCGGTACGAACGCTGGAAGCTTTTGGGACCACCCTGTCTCAGTCGCCCCGCGCAATGCCTGCCATGCTTTCTGCGTTAGATTATTCGGAGACGCCGCCGCGCCAGGTAGTGCTTGCCGGAGACCCAGCCCAGGAGGATTTTCAGAAGCTGCTCAAGGTCGTCCACGAGCGCTTTCTTCCGGTCAAAGTGCTGGTGCACTCCTCGCTCTTGGTCTTTGCGGGGATGAAGCCCATCCGGGGAAACCCGACGGCCTATGTGTGTGAACATTTTGTCTGCAAAGAACCAACGACCGACCCTGCCGTGCTTGCTCAGCAGTTGAAACCCTAAGACGTCATCCCCGCAAAAGCTGAGCGTGCTCAACTTTCAGGCCCTTGATCTATAAACAAAAATAGATCGATTTCATGGATCAGTCCGGTATGGCACAAAATGTTGATTATTTTCTCCCGCTGGGTCACACCTAATGGGAGGGTAACTTACAGCTGTGGGTAAAATCCCCTTCCGGTCTAGCCATCCCCTTCCCAAAACAGTAGACTTTTGCCCGTGAACGTTATTGCCGAGCTCTCGTCATTTACATGGAAACAGGGGGTGAGTCTTCTTTGCATCGCAACCTTGATTGTCTACTGGATCGTCTTAGGAGTAAGGGCGGCCCGAGTGGTGACGCCGAGTAAAGGCAGATCATCTATTTCACGACCAGCTAAGATCGGTTGCTGGGTGGGTGCCAGCATAGGGGTAGTTTGGGCCATCGAAACCTCAAATTACCATGCTGGCCACTTGCCCGGAATACTTTTGCTTCCATTCAATTTGCCAATTGGGATCCTGATAGGTGCAGTCATCGGTGGTTTGCTAGGGCATTGCTTCAGAGGAAAAACTGTCGTGAGGTGAAAGATGCCTGACCTGCAGGCCCAACGGAGCACTAACGACTCTGAGTTGCATGCTTAAGCGCTATCCTTGCGGTATTAAAGCTTGTCGACGCTGGCACTCACT
>JANLWZ010000354.1:0-1593 GCA_031364865.1 Elusimicrobiota bacterium | reverse complement strand
TCAAGAAGCGAGGGTGTTCCACCGCCAAAAAAGACGGAGACGAGAGGTTGTCGATCTGCAGTCTGCGCAGCATGCAGGTCTAACTCACTGCAGAGGTCACCTACGTAGGCATCTATTCTGTCTTCTTTACCGGTAAACGTGACAAAGTCACAGTACCCACACCGAGCGTGGCAGAATGGAATATGGAGATAGAGACCTTTAGGACTTTTTCCCATCATTTTTGGAGTCTCTCAAAAGCTCTACGGCACCCGTGAGGGCGCCCGCCAAGCCTGCGGTTTCGAGCGGCAAAAGGATCTTGGTGGCTGGACCTTCCGACATTTTGATGAGCGTCTCGAGATATTTAATCGCGATCACATCTCGTGTCGGGTTTCCTTTATGAATAGCGTCATAGACGACTTCCGTTTCGTATTTCTGCGCGTCCGCGACGCGTTTGATGGCCTCGGCCTGGCCCTCCGCCTTTAAAATGGCGGATTGCTTCTGTGCGGTCGCCTCCAGGACAACAGCTTCTTTGCCGCCTTCGGCTTTCAAGATAGCCGCCTGCTTTAATCCCTCAGCCTCGAGAATGGCCGCGCGTTTTTCACGCTCCGCGTTCATCGGTTTAGACATCGACATCGTGATGTCCTGAGGTGGTTCGATTCTCTGCAATTCGACGCGCACAACTTTTACACCCCAAATGTCCGTGGCTTCATCCAGCACCAGTCGCAGCTGGGTGTTGATGCGTTCGCGGCTGGTCAAGGTCTGGTCCAATTCCATTTCACCTACGATGTTTCGCAGATTGGTCTGGGCAAGCTTAATAGCGGCGAGCGCAAAGTTGGCAACGTTGTAAACCACTTTCACGGGGTCGGTGACCTGGAAATAGATGACAGCGTCTACGGTAACCGGCGCATTGTCTTTGGTGATCACTTCCTGCGGCGGCACGTCCATGACCTGCTCTCGCATATCCACCATTCGTATCGTCTGCAGAGGAGGAAAGAGGAGCGCGAGGCCCGGATCCGCCGTCCGGCTGTATTGGCCGAACGTTTCAATAATTCCTTTCTCAAACTGCCGCACAACGCGAAGGGCGCGCACCGCATAAATGACGGCGGCAACTGCGATTAAGCCAGCAAAACCAAACGGGATGTTCATGACGGCCTCCTGACCACAAGTGATGCACCTTCGACTTTTTCAATGATAACCGTACTGCCTTTTTCAAATTTTTCACCCCGCGACACGGCGCGCCATGCTTCGCTGCCCACTTTCACCTGACCCGCCTTTTCTCCGTCCATATCCATCAAGACGATCGCTTTTCTACCAATAAGTGCATCGACATTGGAGAGATGTTGTTTTGGCGTAAACAGGAACTTCGCCAGCGGGATCAAGAGCGGACAGAGCGCCACTGTGGTCACCGCAAAAACAACCCAGGGCAGCCAGTTCAGCGTCGAAAAGAGTGCCGCGATGGAGCCCATGAGAGCGCCGATGGCCATGCAGACAAAAAAGAAATGCGTCGGCGGAGGTAATATCTCGCAAATGATGAAAATGACACTGGCCATAAGCCAATACTGATAACGCATAGAGCTCTCCCTTAACGAATGACTTTCACACGTCGAAACGGCC
>JANLWZ010000337.1:0-2448 GCA_031364865.1 Elusimicrobiota bacterium | reverse complement strand
CCGAGAATCACGTCGAAATCATCTTCACGGGTCTTCGGAAGGGCGAGAAGCTTCATGAGGAACTGTTCGGTGACGGAGAGCTCGATCATCGCCCACGCCACCGCCTGATCTCGCATGCTCTCGTGCCGCCACTGCCATTCGATCAGGTCATCGGCTGTGAGGATCCGGTTGCCGGTATGGTTTCGTGGTCATAGCCGGGATGTAGACCGCCCCGTAGGATTGATGTGATGGATTCCACCGGTAAATACGTCGAACTCACCGAGTCGTGGCACATGCCAATGCCTGCGATTGAACAGGACATGATCTACCGGCGATATGCGTTCTTTCGGTCTCTGTCAGATGGGGATCTTCTCGAGGTGGGCAGTGGCCAGGCGCTCGGCAACGAGCTGCTGAGGAGCAACGATCGGCTCGTCGTGTCATGCGATCTCGAGCCCGTCAATGTTGCGGAGGCCAAGGCGAACACCGCTGGCGTCTTTGGTGTCGCCGACGCGGCATACCTTCCATTCGCCCCTCGAAGCTTCGACGCCGTGGCTGCTTGCGAAATGATCTATTACGTCCCCGATCAGCCCGCGATGGTTCGAGAAATGGTGCGGGTGCTCCGCCCGGGCGGAACAGTCTTCATCGCCTGCGCCAACCCCGAGCGCCCGAGTTTTCACGATTCGCCGCACAGCACCCGTTATCCGTCGGCGCGAGATCTGAACAGACTTCTGGATGACGCCGGCTTAGAACCTGTTCTTTACGGAGTGTTTCCGCTGGACACCAGCCTGCGCGGGCGAGCCTTGCGGCTGGTCGCCGGCATCGCAACCAAGTTGAACCTTGTGCCGAAGACGCTTGCCGGGCGAGGCACTTTGAAACGAATTTTCTTCGGCGAGCTGACCCCTTTCGAGGGCACAGGCTCGTCGGAGAAGCGGGATCAAGACATCTCTCAGCCGGTGAGAATCTCCGGTGACCAGGTTTGCGACACCTTCAGGGTGCTGTACGCCGTCGGTCGCCTCGAAAGGAACGAATGAGTAAGGTCGTGGTAGTCGGTCAAGGCTACGTGGGACTTCCAGTCGCGATGCAGTCAGTGGCCGCTGGCCATCTGGTAGTAGGCATCGATACAAGCATCGACCGTCTTTCAAAACTTCGCTCCGGCAGATCGTTCGTCGAGGACATTTCGTCCGCCGAGCTCGGGTCCGCTTTAGAGTCGAGGCGCTACCTACCCTCGGACGACTATGCGGACGCGGGGGGCTTCGACGTTGCAGTAATCACGGTACCCACACCGTTGCGGGAGGGTGTCCCCGACCTGAGCTACATCGAATCGGCCGCTCAATCTCTTGCCCCTCTCGTGTCGCCGGGCGCAACGGTGGTTCTCGAGTCCACCACCTACCCAGGGACGACCGAGGAGCTGTTATGCCCAATATTGGCACGCGGCTCTGGGCTGAAAGCGGGCGACGATTTCTTCGTCGGCTACTCCCCTGAGCGTATCGATCCCGGCAATGGGAAGTGGAATCTTCGGAATACTCCGAAGGTGATCTCGGGGATCAATTCTGCGTCGCTCGATGCAGTAGAAAATTTCTATATCTCGATCATTGACACCCTCGTCCCGGTTCGAGGTTGCAAAGAGGCGGAGCTTACAAAGCTCATCGAGAACACATTTCGGCATGTCAACATCGCTCTGATGAATGAGCTGGCGATTTTCGCACACGAGCTCGACATCGATCTGTGGGACGCCATAGAGGCTGCATCGTCAAAGCCTTTCGGATATATGCGATTTACCCCAGGACCTGGTGTGGGTGGTCATTGTCTTCCGATCGACCCCTCGTACCTTTCCTGGCGCGTCCGCCAGACTCTGAATCGTCAGTTTCGGTTCGTTGAGCTTGCAAACGATGTAAACGATCACATGCCACAATACGTGGTCCAAAGACTCACGATAGCCCTGAACAAAGTGAGCAAGTCGGTGAAGGGCTCCCGGGTGCTTTTGCTCGGCTTAGCGTATAAACCGAACTCGAGCGACGCCCGCGAAAGCCCGGCGGTGCGTGTCGCACAACTCCTCCTCGACCTGGGTGCAGATCTGCGGGCCGTCGATTCGCACATCTCTGAGTTGCCGCCAGCCATCAGTCAGATCACACTAACGGAACTTTCAAAACAGGAGTTGGAGCTGGCGGATGCTGTACTCATCGTGACCGACCACGACAATGTCGATTATGACTTGGTCAGCCAACACGCTTCTTACATATTGGACACTCGTCGGCGAGTGGCTGCCGGCGAACTCGTCGAATACCTCTAACCCGTTCGCAGTGTTAAGTCCATGATTATCTGGGTCGTTGAGGTCGGCGAACCTTTGCCGATCGATGGGGAGTCTCCGAGGTTGATGCGGGCCGGTCTCGTCGCCGAAACCCTCAGTCAAATGGGACACGAAGTGACGTGGTGGACATCTGCGTTTTCGCACAGCGCAAAGACAATGCG
>JANLWZ010000236.1:0-2616 GCA_031364865.1 Elusimicrobiota bacterium | reverse complement strand
CAGGATATGTACGGTGGTTTGCTCGATACTGTGTGTAGAACCCGTAAAAGTCGCGAGCGCGGCCGCCCCCACTTCAAAGGAGAATCGCAGCTCGCCGATCTTCTCTTCCAGCCGCTTAAAAAGACCTTGCCGCTGCATGGTGAGCGCAATGGCCTGAGCGAGCATGCCGTAGAGTTGTGCCTCTTCCTCGCCCCACCCTCCTTCTTTATAACTTCCTAGAAAAAGGACGCCATAATTGGCATTTTCGCTGGCCAACGGCAGGCAACTGTGTTTGACGTAATTAAATTGTTCACTGGGACAGGGCTCTCCGGAGGATTGTGTGTAGTGAAAGGCATTCTTGAGCGCATACGCCGGACAGGCCGTCATCGGCAGATGCCTGGGGGAGCCAGGACGCTGCGCGGGATGTTCGCCTTCGGCGCGCAGCGTCTTCCACGATGAGTTGGCGATCCAAAGACGCGGATGTATGCCGCGCGGCGTCAGAACCTTACGTAGTTCTGCCAACAACCGATGCGTCAGATCTTGTTCGGTTAATTCAGGAGGTAAAGCATTCAGTGCTTCTAAAAACTGAACGACGCTTTGAAGATTTTTTACCCTGGGTGGGTTGGTGTTTTTACGGAAGGGCCACATAACTTATGCGGCAAGCAGACGCTCCACTTCGTTGTAGAGGTCCTTTGCGTAAAAAGGCTTCGTCAGGTAGCCGGCAGCCCCTACTTCACGCCCGGTCATCAGATCGTCTTTTTCTTTGCAGCTGGTCAGAAAGAGCACCGGGGTCTCCTGGCCTTTTTGTTCTTGCGTTTTGATGATGCGGCAGAGCTCAAAACCATTCACCCAGGGGAGCATCACATCCAGGATGACCAATTTTGGCTGATGTTTTTGGAGAAGATCCGGTAGTTGTACGCCCGTTGAGGCTAATATGACGGTATAGCGGTTGTTCAGGAGTTCGAGGATGATTCGGCGAACGACGGGGTCATCATCCACCACTAAAATCTTAGGACGTTCTGTTTTAGAGCTTTTTGCCTCATCCTTGATATTGGTTGTGACGGTATGCTCTATAGAGGAAGTATCCGCTGCCTGGCTCATAGGGCCTCCTAATTGCATCTAAATGACAGCACGTTTTCGCTAGATTGTAGAGCGTTTTGGCGCAAGAATCTGAACTGTATCTACCACCCTTCCGGGTTGTTGTCAATGTCTATTTTGAGGGGTTTACCGTCGAAGAAGTGGGGTTTGGCGTAGGCAAATCCTGGATGGCTGCGAGGGTATAACGGCAACTGGCATTCCATAACGTCCAATTCATCACGCCCATGTCAGCGGCGGCTTGAATTTGATCACGGACTTCCTTCGTCCTGTAAGGAATCCCCCTGCCCCTCAGTGAGAAGTCCTGCAAATAAGGTCGTAATTTATGGGCGTTGGCAGGCCCGAGGACTTTGAGGGCATCGCGCATCGCATAGGCGATGGTCCGGTACGGGTCATCATTGGGGTTTTTCAAGCCGTATTCACCGCGCGCGTAGTGCGACGGATAGGTCATGGGACAGACATAGTCGACTTGCTCGGTCATGGGGCCCAATAGCTGGCCGATGCCCATGCCCGAGTTGTCCGAGGTTGTCAAACCAAACACATCGATAGAAAGCTTGGTACCTAACGGGTGGAGTAACTGGCGCCCTTCACGTAAAAAGCTTACCAGCGCTTCGGATGCCCCTTTACGCGAATAGGGTCGGGAAAAACGCATGGCCCCCATCGCGCCGTCGGTTGGGAAACGGATGTAATCGTATTGGATTTCATCGAAGCCGATCTTGGCAGCCTCCAGAGAAATGAGATGGATATATTTCCAGGACTCTTTGTTGTAGGGATCGAGCCACGTCAAATGTTTCCGATCAAACCAGAGTCCGCCGTACATGTTCTGAACGCCCAGGGAGGGGTCTTTACGCGGCATGATGTTGTCTTTGAACACGACAATGCGCCCCACGGTATAAATCTTCCGGGCTTTCAGGCTTGCCAGCCATTCCTGGAGATCGCGAATGATAGGTTTGTACGCGCCGGCACGTTCCGCCATTTTGACACCCGGCACGTAGACGTCGCCGGTTTCGTCCTTCAAATCAATAATGACGGAGGTTAAGACCGTGTTTTTAAACATGTCATCGAGCTTGGCGCGATACGCTTTCGAGGCTGCAGCGTGGGCGGTGATATGGATCGCCCTGACCGGTGGGAGGGATGCTGGATCAACGACTTCAACGGGAGCGGCAGGAAGCGAAGCGTCCCCGTCTGCAAACGCAGGCCAGGGACACAAGGTTACGGCGACCGCCAACGAAAGAATGTTTTTCAATCGGCGGGAATTATACTTATTCCCCGCCGAAGTGATAGTTAAGACCTGCGGTGATCATGTGTCCACTCTCGTCGTAGGACGATTCAAAGACGCCATCGTTAGAATTTAGTTCTTCAAGCCAGATGTAGCGATAAGTGGCATCGATCGACCACCATTTATTCAGAAACACCTGCATACCAGCTCCGGCATGTGGGCCGAAACGCGTCTCTGTATCATCAGCCGGACCTTCAGGATCCACCGTTGTGTGATACCAACCGGCACCGCCCAGCAGGAATAGGTTGAAGGGTTTGTTCGGA
>JANLWZ010000321.1:0-1524 GCA_031364865.1 Elusimicrobiota bacterium | reverse complement strand
GGCCTGCAAGCCGTGGCCGCAAAGGCGGACACCGTGGAGAAACGCGAGCAACTGCAACGCGAGATCACCAACAAGCACGCTGGCCTCGCGGCGCTGCGCCAGCCCCCAAATGTCATGGCTGTGCGCGAAGCCTTCCGCCGCGCTATCTACGGTGAGAAGCCGGATGGCAGCGACGCCATTCTCCCGCGCTCGCTTAATTTCGAGAAGCCACGGATGCAGGCGACTTTCCATCGCGGCGTGTGGCTGCCGGTGGAGAGCGATGCGAAGGTGGCGAAGGCAACCATCGAGAACTTCAACGAAGCCTACTACGAGGATCGCATCCCGCTGCAGCGCCTACCGTGGCTTGACGATGCCACGCCCGCCGCGCGTTTCAGCCGCGAACACGCGCTGCGCCGCGTGGCATGGCTCGCCCCGCACAAGGATTATGCCGCGAAGGAAATCCGCATCGTCTTGAAGGCCGCTTTGCATCCGGGAATCACTCTGGAGCAGTGGCAAGCATGGTGCCGCAGCGATGCTGCGCCGAGCGGGATCAAACCGAAGAAAGGCCAGCCCGACGCAAAGGAATTCTCCTTTTTCCGCATTGAGGAAAAACGCACCAAGCGCGTGAAGCTCTACGATCTTGGCGTGGGGAGCCGGGAGATTGATGAATACGACCGCGCGCACTTCGAGGTGCAGATTGCGCGGCTTGTCCGCAAGCCCGAGGGCAGGGTGAAGCCGGCGGATATTGTTTTGGAGGCGGACACCGCCTTGCAGGAAAAGCTCCGCGCGCTGCAACCGCGCATCGAGGAGTTCTTCAAGCAATACCCGGCGGATGTCGGCGACAAGCCGCGCAAGCAGAGTTTGCTTCCCAAGTGGAATCAAGACCGCGAAGCCGCGAAGGAAGCGTGGGAGAAATTCAGGACGGATGCCGGACTCGACTACCACAAGGTCGCCTACGTTCGCGCCGATGGCCCGAAGGTGACGGATCGCCCTTATGAAAAAGCCGGTCTGCGAAGTCTCATGCTCACGAAGGTCCGCCGCTTTGATCCCGAACAGGCGGTGAAGCAGGTGCAGTCCGTCAGCGATGCGTGGACACGATTCCAGCTTCGCAAATTCCTCGTTACTGCTCCGCTGCCGCCGGATTGGAAGGCGCTCTGCGATACATTTGTTCAGGTGACGCACGCAAGTTTCGGCGATTTTCTCGAACGAGAGAAAAAGACGGCGGGGGAGTTCATCGCCTACTATCGGAGGCAGGAAGAAGGGAGCCGCCGCCATGACCTGGATACCGGAGCAAAGATGCGGAGCGTGATCCATTTCGTGCAGCAGGTGATCGGAAACGCGGACGCCTACGTGGACGTGTCGAAGGACGGCAGCGGCATCTACGCGAAGGGCGGCAACCGCGGCTACTTCGTGTGGAAGAAAACCACCAAGGACACCGACGGGAAACCAGTCGAGGAATTTGGCGCGACGGCTGTGCTTGGCTTCGAGCTATACAGCGAAGCAAAGCGCCGCTTGAAGGCGGAGGCAGGATTGGAACTGCTGGAT
>JANLWZ010000320.1:0-9431 GCA_031364865.1 Elusimicrobiota bacterium | reverse complement strand
GTAATTACCATTCACCCGAATGTTGATTTTGCTGTGGTACGTCGCACCGAACGCATGTTTATCCGAGGGTTCAATGACAGCGCCCACATGATATCCCCATCCCGCTCCTGAGCCTCTAAGACTGGAGACTGCATCTTCGTCTCCATTCAGAGGATCTCCTACAGCTAACGCCACGAAATCATTATTGATATGTCTATCTAATTGGGCTCGAAAGACATTAGCATAGTCAGGTCCTCCTCCAATCGAGACCATGGGAGCTACTTTGTAAGCGACAGCCGGCATGATTTGAACCATCCCCAAGCGTGAATTCGTTGCGACATAGCGCAAAGAACTATTACCCGGCCAGTTGGTTTCTAAACCAAAAGGGCTTTGGCTGCTTAGGCCTGCAGATAGTTTCCCATCCAAGAAACTCTGTGTCATAGAGAAATTTGGAACAGCGACGTTCACAACATGAGCTTTAGTTTGATTTCCACTATTGTCTTCATACGTTCCATGCACATTTTCCCAATGAGCGCCCAAAGTAATTTGAGTTCCTTTCAAAGCTGTCATTGCTCCTGGATTGGAATAGACAGCAGTCGGATCATTGTTTTGACCCGCTAACCCAACATACCCTTGCCCGGCAGATCGAGCACTGGTGACTTCATTCCCAATAAATGCGGCACCAGCCCAACTATTTGTAACTAAAACGCAGGATAGGATTCCGGCCAGGCTAGCTTGCAAGAGCTTCTTCATTTTTCGAATTCCCCTCTTTCGTGTTGGTAATGATGGCGTTTTTGATGGCACTTAAATCGATCACATGCTGGCGCTCGAAAAGGAGCGCTGAGTTGGCGCCCTGGCCGACCCTCTTCCAGACTTTCAGCTTCCCCCGCTTGATCCAGGAGATCAGCGTCTGGCGCGAAATGCCCAGGATTTTGCACGTCTCCGTACGGTCTAAAATTTCTTCAGGACTCATATGCTTCTCTTTCTCCCCCACCCAACGACTTAACAGACTTGTAACGAAACTTACGAACACTCCGTAAACAGTACGTTTTTTGAAACGACTTGCAGTATGTAACAGGACTTGTCATTTCTGTCAACCCCCCCCAGCAAAAATATTTTTGGACAGAGCTGTCGAAATATGTCGGTGGAGAGTGCCTGCGGTCTGTTCGCTCAGCAACGACGGCTGTAGATGTTAATTCGCTCGCCGGACCACAGTCACCCTCCACCGACCTCACCACCTATTGTGCTCAAACTTCTTTCGCCCCCGTTGGGTATTTACTGGGCGGCGAGGCGGGGCGCTGGCTAGTATTTTCTGAAGGCCTTGAAAATGGTGTTGAAGATGTTGAAGCAGGCGTTGAATCCGTTGAATTTTGTGTTGAAGACGTTGAAGATCATGTTGAAAGCGTTGAAGACGTTGAAAACAGCGTTGAAGAAACCGTTGAAAACGAAATAAGTACGTTGAATGCCATTTATTTTCCAGAAAACACTATAAAAGCGTACTTTGATTAATTTTGCCTCTACATCGCCGAAGCTGAGGGCGCGCGGCCCGGCACGCGAATGACGATTTTAGGTACGAAGCCGAATCGCCATGAGCGACGACGGGCTTCTATGGAGTCGCGAAGAGGAGGCTTCGGAACGCCAGCCCTTCCTCTGCGTATTGGGAAGGGATGGAAAATCGTCTCTGAGCGTGCGGGCCGTGCGCCCTCAAGCGGCGGCGCGCCGCCCCGCCGAGACCGCCCTTCCTCGCGCCTGCCTGTCGGCAGACAGACGCACATGGCCACCCCTCGCATGCACATTGCGAAAATTTCTCGCGGGCGAAGATCCCAAAAATGCGGTAGCCAACGAGGACCAGCCGTAGACCAAAACGTAGACCAGAGTAGACCACCGTAGACCAAGCGTTAACCAACGTAGACCAAGGGGTAGACCAAGAAATAAACCGCGTGGACCACGTTTATTTTCCTGAATACGCTAAAAAGACGACCTTTTCATTAATTATGTTTTCACATCGCTGAAGCTGAGGGCCCGCGGCCTGGCACGCGAATGACGATTTTAGTGACGAAGTCGAGTCGCCATGAGCGGCGACGGGCCTCTATGGAGCCGCGAAGATGAGACTTCGGAGCGCCAGCCCTTCCTCTGCGTATGGGGAAGGGATGGAAAATCGTCCCTGAGCGTACGGGCCGCGGGCCCTCAAGCGAGCCGCTAGGCCTCGAGGGAGTAGCCGCAGCCGCGGACCGTGCGGATGAGACTTGTGCCTGGTTTGGTGTCGAGCTTGGAACGAAGGTTCTTAATGTGGACTTCGATGGTGTTCGTCTGGGACTCATGTTCAGTCCTGGTCAGATGTTGGGCAAGCACTTCCTGGGAATGCACCTGGCGAGGCCGGCGCATTAAGTACTCGAGAAGCTCAAATTCTTTCTTGGTTAAAGTAACGGGTTTACCACTTCTGCGTAGTTCCCTCTTAAGCAGGTCCAATTCCAAGACTCCTACCTTTATAAGAGATGTTTGCACCCCTTTGGCCAGTCCGGCAGGCGCCGTACGGCGCAATATGGCCCTGATCCGGGCCACAAGCTCCGAAAGGAGGAACGGTTTTACAATGTAGTCGTCTGCTCCGCTGTTGAGCCCCTTAAGTATGTCCGTCTCCTGGCCTTTGGAAGTGGCAAACAGCACCCCTCCCTTAAAACCACTTGCCCTCAACGTTTTTAGAACGGTAAACCCGTCAATTCTGGGCATCATGACATCAAGAAGGACGAAATCATAAGCCTGCTCTGCGGCCAATTCAACGGCCTTCTGTCCATCGTCCGCCAAATCCACCACAAACCCCTCGCGTGAGAGGCCTTCTTTGACGAACTTCGCGAGATCCGCATCATCTTCGACTAACAGTAGCCTCATGGCCCATTAGGGTACTTTCCTTTTAGGGGAGATACAACAGGGATTTTCCGCCACACCACAGGCGGACCCGCCAGACTTGTGGCGGGCTTCAGCAAATCTTCATCTTCCCTTCAGCCAATCTTCAGCTTGGACACCTACTATATACAGAGCCGTCCAAGAAGGGGTCACAAGGAGATCGACATCGCATGCTAACCCTACCCGAACAAAAGCGTCTGGCACACATCCGCGTTTCCATGGAAAAACACCGAGCGCTGGGATTTGACGTCTCCACCTGGGAAGCGGAATTTTTCATTGGGATTATCGCCCGTCTCACTCGACAGCTGGCCTCTCAAAAAGGAGAACCTATGAACTCGATCACCACGTGTCCCATCTGTCACAGTCAGGGCTGCATCTTTGTGATGGACTACCTCGATCAAGCTGTGCAAGAACACAGGCAGCTCCTCTGCCCGCTCTGCCGCGGCCTGGGTTTTATGAAGACCGCCTCCCCAAGGACGCCTCCATGTTGATCAAGGAATGGCAGAAAGAATCGGAAGATATGGAAGCGTTGAGGCTCAAAACGGCAGAGAAGCTTTCTTGGCGCGACATGGAGTACAGCCAGGATGGGTACCTTGTGGGTCACGGCCCAGGGCGGAAAGACTTAAAGGTGGTGCCGTCTTATGCGCGCGATATCAAAGCAGCTTGGGATGTCATCGAAAGGCTCAACCAGCAGGGCGCCGACGTCCGCATCAGTCATCCGCGCAAAGGAATCAAAGAATTCGCGATCGAGATCCGATTTCCGGATGGAATGATCTGCCGCGCGGTGCACGATCGCGCGGCCGCAGCGATTTGTATGGCGTTTTTGGAAAGTACGAGGCTCTCCGGCTACGCGGCGAGCGCGCGGAAGTAGCTGCGGCGGTCGGGCGTCGTGACGAGCACCCCAAATTCGCAGGTTTGACCCTTTTTGCCAGGCCTTACCCACTGAATCTTTCCGCGCATGGGCTTCGTGCCCTCGTCGTCGTAGACGAGCCCATCCAGCAGAACAACAGAACCCTTCTTCAGGACGGCCGAAGGCGGTTGAACCGAAATTTTTCTGAGCGACGCCCGCTCGTCCATCATTTTGAAATCAGGGGAGTAATCGCGGCTGGACCAGGCCTGCGACCATTCGAGGCGTACACCGTTGTCCCCTAAGTCGCGAGCCCACATCTCCCAGCCATGATTGTCGTGACCGTTGCGGCTGCGCGGCGTACCCGGCGGCAGGCAATTCACCAGCACTTTGATCGGAAAACGCTTCGTTACTCTTCTTTCGCTTTTCATAGTCGGTCCCCCTTGAAGACCTGCCGCTTACTCGTACTTGATGTCATCCAGATAAAACGTCGCGCCCTCGGGATTGCCGTCACGATTGGCCGTCCAGCAGAACCCCCCGGAGATACTGGAGAGTTCAATGCCGTCCAGCGACATCGTGTAAGTTTTCCACTCCTTGGTAAGTATAACAGGACCTACGGACGCCGATCCGGAATCCGCATAATCTCCGGAAAGCCCGCCGATCTTAAACTCCTCAATACGTTCGCCGCCGTTTTCGCCTCTGGCTTTGAAAGAAAATTTCATCCTGCCGTTTAAGTTGTATCCGCCAGGCCGGCTGCCCCAGTTGTTCGCCGGATTCTGCCAATAAATACCGGCCCAATTGTTCCCCTGCTTGGCTTCGCCGGTATAAGTGATCTGGATGACCGGTTTGACGCTTTTATCGTTCGCCGGCTGATAACGATCGTTGAGCCTGATATCGCCATAGTCCCCCATCCAACCCGAAGGAGCATAGTGATTATCGCGGGAGTGGAAGTCGCGATACACATAGAACGTATCGCGTGCAAAGACAGCGGACGCCGTGAGGATCAACAGACCTGCAAGTGCTGAACGCCTTAATGTTTTATTCATATTGGATTTGATCAATGTAGATCACTCCTCCTTGTCCCGGAACGGTGTTGCCGGGGAATGGATCGTTGAAGATGAACGTCACTTTGATGAAATCTTTGAGGTTGGCGAGCGCCGTACCGGGTGCGGCAATCGGCACAGAGTATCGCCGCCATCCAGGCTCGAGCGTATTGGTATTACCGCAAGCACCAAAGAGCGCATCGAGCGTCCCTGACTCCGACAGACTCACGCAAGACGCATTGGCGGTTCCGCCATTACCGTCATCAGCTACTTCAATTTTGACCAGCGTGTTACTGGAGAGATCACCGCGCGCGTCAAACGTCACACGTGTATAGCCTGCCGCCGCGAGATTGCGGGCAGGCGCTGTTCCGTAGTCCGCCTGCAGAGGCGTGTGCATGAGCGTAAAGCCGACGAAAACATGCTGAGAGGCGACCGTTTCTCCTGTCCAGCTGTAGCGAATGGAGCGCTCGCTCGTTGGATTAGACCGATCAGCAAAACTCAGGCTCTGACCTGCATCGCCGGGATAGAGGAAGGCGCCGCCGCCGGTCATCAGTTCACCCGAAAAAACGACGAAAGTGCCGCCCGCGCTGATCGCGCCCGTCCCTCCTGAACCCACGCTGCGCGTTCGGGAGGAAGGACTCTTTTCACAGGCCGTAAGGACGAAGAGGCACAGGATCATGATCCAGGTCTGTTTCATTTTTTCTCAGTCGCTGACTTTAAGATGGTCACTTCCACACGGCGATTCAAGGAACGTCCGGACCGCGTCGCATTGCTGGCGACCGGCTTGGAGTCTCCATATCCCACCACAGAAAATCTTGCAGTGTCATAGCCGCCGCTTTTGACGAGGTAATCTTTCACAGCCTGCGCGCGCAGTTCGGAAAGCTTGAGGTTCAACGCTTTGTCGCCTGTGCTGTCGGTATGCCCTTCCACGAGAACTTTATTATCAGGATAGGCAGCAAGAAGTGTGATGACCTGATTGAGAACTTTGTTGCTTTGGGCCTCCAGAACAGATTTTCCCGTCGAAAACATCAGGCTTGAGCTGAAGCTTACTTTAAGCCCGCCCTCTTCTTCTTTGATCTGCAGGTCTTTGACTTCGGCCGGCGCAGGCGCCGGAGGAGCAGGCGGCGTGGCCTGGGGAGGTTCGGGTGGGCGCCCTAGAATCTGTGAGGGCTCCTGAGAAGCCGCCGTGGAGGACAGGGGACCTTCAAAAATGACGTCATCGACATAGAGGACCGCGCCGCCGCGATTCTCCGACTTGTTTAAAAAGATCCCGAAGCCGCCAATGATATGGCGCAAATCCTTATTTTTGAGGTTGATCTCGTAGCGCTGCCATTCTTGAGTAAGCTTGACGTTCGTCAGCGTGGCCACGTCTGAATCCGGATATCGGCCCACAATGCCGCCGACACGAAATTCGCGTATGCGCTCGCCGCCGATTTCTCCGCGAGCGCGGAAGGTAAGCTTGGTGGCGCCGCGCAGATCATAACCGGCTTGGCCGGCGCGTTCTCCCCAGTTGTTGGCCGGGTCCTGCCAATAGATTCCCGCCCAACCTTTCGGGCCGGATCCTTTGTAGTTGATACGCAGAGAAAGCGATTCGCGTTCTCCCGTGTTGCGCGTGGTTGCCGATAAGAGAATATCGTTGTCCCCCATATAACCGGAGGGTACGTAGTGAGGTTTTTTGCCGGGCTGGCTGGAATAAACGGTAAACGTCTTAAAAGCGGGTGTGCTGGGCGACGGCGTCTGAGGGGAAGGCGCTGCGGGAACGGGTTGAGCGCACAGAACTGACGCGCCCAGGATCAACGTTCCAATGATGCGAGTGACGAGTGAAGTGTTCACAGCGTCCTTCCCCTTTCAGTACCGTTTATTCGAAGCGAATTTCGTCCAGGTAAATGACGAACCCGTTGGGATTGTCATCGCGGCTGGCCGACCAGCAGTAACCACCCACAATGTGAGAGAGGTTTTTATCTGCCAGATCAATCGTGTATTTCTTCCAATCCTTCGTGAGCGTTACGGGACCTACGGAGCCTGAGTCGGAGTCACCATGTTCGCCGGTGATACCACCGACTTTGAACTCTGCAATGCGCTCTCCGCCTTCCTGGCCGCGGGCCCAGAACGTCAGACGCTTATACGCGGAAAGATCGTAACCGCCGGCTTTTTCACCCCAGTTGTTGGCGGGATGCTGCCAGAAAATTCCCGACCAGTTCGCGCCTTGCGCCGCTTTACCGGAGTAGGTGATTTTGATGGCCGTTTTGCCGTCGGCTGGATCTGTCGTATTGCCGTCTTCGATCTTCAGATCGCCGTAGTCGCCCATCCATCCCGAAGGAATGTAATGGTTTACGCGTGCGCCTTTGTCTGAATACACGTAGAAGACGTTTTTCACGGATGAATCCGTGGTTGTAGCCTTTTTCTTCGCTGCCTGGACCGCCGTAGCGGCGACCATCGTCAGCGCCAGAGCCATAACGACTCTGTATCCTTGTTTCATGCTCATGTAGTATCTCCTTTTCACGTTAATAACGTCTTACTTTAAAATATCAATTTCCACACGGCGGTTCTGCTGCCGTCCTTCTTCCGTCGCGTTCGACGCCACAGGCCTCGATTTTCCATAGCCGACCACTTTGACGCGGCTGGCCGCGATGTTGCCTTTTTTCACCAGGTAGTCCGCCACCGATTGCGCCCGCTTTTCAGACAAGGACTGATTCGCTTGCGCACTTCCCTGGGAATCCGAATGGCCGCTGACGCGCAGGGAGTTGGTCGGGTACGCCTTTAAAAGATCCACCAGCTGCTTGATGCCTTCTTCTGACGACGCTTTAAGATCATACTTATTGACGTCGAAAAGAACGAGAGAGCTCAGCGTCACTTTCAAGCCTTCTGCGGTAGATTTTACCGCATAAGACTTGGCTGAAACCGCGGGAGCGGCAACCGGCGTTTCCGCTTCATCCACCAGGCGAAGCTCAAAATTTTTAGGAGGACTGGTGACCTCGTTGCCATAGAGATCGACCGCCGTCAGGAACGCGCTGTAAGTACCTGCCGGCACCGCTTTGCCATTCATATCCTTGCCGTCCCATTGAACCGTCTTACGCGGCACGCCGTTGGCTTCCCATGAGCGGACGGTCTGTCCCTGGCCGTTGCGTATGAAAAGCTTCCAGGACAGGACGCCTGCCGGTGCAAACGCGGTAGGATACAGACTGAGTGTCCGCTCAATGCCGGAGGGATCTGGCGTAAATGAGGCAACGCTCACATCTACTTTAGCTTCAGGCATTCCCTGCGGCAAAGGACGACCGATCGACTGGAACTTCTTTGCGAAATCCTTCTCGAACGAAAAGTGATACGTGAGATAGAAGCGGTACTCGTTGAAGGCGCCTGTGTCAGAGCCGATGAACTCTTCCGTCATGCGGGTTCCGATATACCGGAAGCCCGTTTCAAAGTGCTTCAGGAATGTGTACGTGAGGCCTGCCTGGTAGACCTGATGGAAGGCCCAACCGAGCTGGGCGTGGTAGTCATACGGACCCCACACGTCCTGTCCGTAGCGTAAAAACGTCTTCCAGGCATCGTACTGGACCTGTACGCCTCCGGACACAAAAACGGTCGCTGGCTTGTAAAAATCGGTGGCCGACGTATAGGCCGTGCCCGAACCCGCCAGTGCTTCACCGCTGGAGACATCTGTAATGACACGCCACTTATCCCTGCGGTAACGCAGGAGACCTGTAAATGAGCTGAGAGGGTGGTCCGTGGCCTGTGCGCCGGATTGCGTGTAAGAGATGGGGTCATAGATCAGATTCCGGTCCTCATCCCAGATATACAGGCGGTCGGTGTTGGTCGGATAGTGGGTGACGCGGTACTGCAGGGATCCCGTCCAGGTCGGCTCAAGCGCTGGGTTAATATTCCAATCTTCCAGCACGTTGCGCTGATAAAGGAAAAATGGCGTTCCCGGCGTTGGATTCCAGACGAGGGTTAAACTGCCGATATGGGCTTTTCGATTTTTCCAGTCCACACGAAAAGGATCATCCGGACCGCGAGCTACAGTCAAAAACGCGCCGGGATTCGAAGCCGTTCCTTCAAAAGTGTTCGGCACAGGCCCTTCAAGGGGCTGCCGGTAAATGTAGGCAGCGGAGATCGACCACAGGGAAAATGTTCGATTGCCGTCCACATCCACCTGATGTTTGTTGCCCGCCGCAAGTCCTGCATAGGTGTAGCCAAGGCCAATGTGATCGATATAGTCCGTGGGATGCAATTCGGTACGCGCCGTAAAACCAAGCGCTTGACTGCTCTTAAGCGTCTTTCTGTCCGCAAAATTCACAGAGTCATCCGTTTGATAAGTAGACCCGATCCGGAACGGCTGATAGACAACCCCGGCATGCCACTGCATACGCTCGGATTTTTGAGCGCTCAGGTTATAGGACATGGCCCACCAGCGTTCATCAGGATCCTGCCCGCCCCATGGGATTTCTTCGTTGCGGTAGACGATAGATTGTTCGATCGAACCGATCGCGGGAGCGTCGTAGCGCATAAAACCGCTTGGCCCGTAGCCCCAGCGGATTTCGGTTCCACCCAGGGCCGTGAACGTCCCCAAAGGAGTCGATGCCCGCATTTCACCGCCGCGCGGTGTGAGCGTGCCGGAGAGACGCCGATAATATTCGACATCGGGCTGCGCGGGAAAGAGCTCA